>NZ_JAUBPE010000160.1:0-3346 GCF_036700565.1 Microcoleus pseudofavosus SVA1_A4 | reverse complement strand
TTGTAATTTGTTGTCAGCACTTTACAATTATGAGTTAGCTTTCAGGTCTAAAATTCAAAACCTTTAATTATAACATATATCTTTTTTGCAAGAGGTCTAATGAACGTATCCTTGGTGCGTCTGGAAATCGTCTGTGCGATCGGTTTGATAAAAAATGGCAGGGGTTGTTGCTCAATGCGATCGAAAACCAGCTTGAGCAGCAGGGGTGGCATAGCTGAGCCTTCAGCATAATGCAGCCAGTAGATATAGCGCAATCGCCCAGGTGTGCCGGGTAGCGGTGATAATCGTCCTCCACCGTATTGCTCCACCAGGTATTCAATGATGGCTCCAGATTCGGCTAAGGTTAGCGTTCCATCAGTGATGACAGGCGACTTACCCAGAGGATGCACCTGACGCAGAGATGCTGGTGCTAGCAGCGTTTTGGGGTCACGTTCGTAATACTTGATGTCATACTCCAGCCCCAGTTCCTCTAACAGCCACAGAATGCGCTGGGAGCGAGAATTATTTAAGTGGTGGACATTAATCATCCGCTTACCCGAATTGTTGCCAGTGGGTTCTAATATACTAGAATGCTCAAGTCCTTTGATCTGGACACATAAATACATTTTAGGGGAAACGATTTATATCTAACTATCTGATTCCTGTGCTACTGTCAAATTCCCAGGCGATCGCCTCCGGTGAATACAATCAGAACTAGACGCACTCGGTTTACATCATGAAGATTTCACCATCTCTCAGGCTAAAATAAATAGTTTGCCCATTTTGTCCAGTCAAACTCAAGGTTGAGAAGACATTTTAGTTGAGCAATTTTGTCATCATGAAACAATTATTCAAGGCATCGATACCAGAAGCAAAACTGGAAGCTGTTGAAAGAGCGCTAAAAACTGCTTTCAATACAGCGATCGCTGAAAGCGTGGAACTTTTATCAGGCGGGCTTTCTTCAGCACTCGTTTATAAAATCACGGTGAATGGAAAAATATATATCTTGAAAGTTATACTGCAAACTGATACATTCAACGATCCAAATCGGCACTATATTTGCATGAATTTGGCAGCAGAAGCGGGTGTTGCTCCCCATGTTTACTATGCCAGTGCTGAAGATGCAATATCGATTACTGATTTCATTGAAGCCCAGCCATTTCCTAGACAGTTTACGCCAGATAATTTAATTAAAGTGGTGAGCGTTGTTCGAGCCATACACGCTGCTCCCAACTTTCCAACATTGGTTAATTACCTGGATGGCATCGATGGATTCATTGAAAACTTTAAAGCTTCCAAACTCTTGCCGGAAAGTGCGACGGAGGAACACTTCAGGTACTACGCAGAAATCCAGAAAGCTTACCCGCGCTACGATCCCGATCTCGTTCCCAGCCATAATGACCTCCACCACAGGAACCTGCTGTTTGATGGACAGAAAATTTGGGTGGTGGATTGGGAAGCTGCTTTTCAAAACGATCGCTATGTTGACTTGGCGATTGTTGCTAATAACTTTGTGAAGACTGAAGCGCAGGAAGAAATCTACCTAAAGGCATATTTTGGCGATTCCCTAGATGAGTACAAACGCGCTCGATTTTTCATCATGCAGCAAGTTTGTCTGATGTGTTACGCGATGCTATTTATGCGCTTTGCCACAGTTTTACAGTCTCAGGATACGGTGATTGACGAGTGCATGGAAACCGTTCGTCAACAGGAGTTTTTCACACAAATTGCCAAGGGCACCGTGTCGCTTTCATCTCCTGAAGGACAATTTCTATATGCCAAAGTTTTGCTCAACGAAGCATTGTACAACATGAAAACACCAAGATTTGCCGAGGCGATTGACAGAATGAACGCATAAAACAAGATGGCGATCGCTACTTCCAGAGTTTCCTGATTAGGCTGAAACCATGCTCGATGGTTTACGCAATGCAGACTTTGTCTAGTCTAACGTTTCCTAATGAGGAGATTAAAATGAGAAGTTTTTACCATCGATTGCCAATAGTTGCCTTGACCCTCAAATTGGATCGTAAGCAGGTGGCCGGTACTCAAACAATTCTTGTTCTCCCGCGGCAAACAAAGAGCGATCGCGACCAGTTGCAGGCCGAGCAAAGGACGCTTTATTACGAATTCCCTGAATATCTTCAGAAGAACGCTCAGACGACAGTACAAACTGAGTCCTCTGGTAACGCAAATCAGCCAATTCTATCGTTCCCGGCCTACCTTCACAATAAGCTCGTTCAGCGCAGCGCTTAACTGCGATCGCAATTTCCGCACTCGTGGCTCCGGCATAATCAGATAGCAACGAATACCACTGCCTTTCACTCCAAGGGTTCTCAATTCCATCCCCAAACTGCTCCTTGAAATACTTAGCCAAATGCAAATTGAAAATCTCATAGCGAGCGCTGCTGTGTGGCAAATCCACAAACCAGATTCCGCCATCGTCAAATCTGCGGATAAGTTCAGCCGGCAGCATTTCTAAACGGTTAACAGTAGCTAACATTAGCACGGGGCTTTCATGCTCCTGCA
The DNA here is from genome assembly GCF_036700565.1 of Microcoleus pseudofavosus SVA1_A4. NCBI lineage: Bacteria > Bacillati > Cyanobacteriota > Cyanophyceae > Oscillatoriales > Microcoleaceae > Microcoleus > Microcoleus pseudofavosus. The sequence continues at coordinate 841 of NZ_JAUBPE010000160.1, read as the reverse complement.
TCCAAGTTAGCAACTTCTGTGACAACCGCCTAGCTACACCACCATCCGCATTTGATTCCCAGCCAGAAAAACCCTTATCAAAATCATCAAAAAACAGCACGCAGCCACCCAAATTATCCGCTGTCTCCAGCATTTTATTGAGAGCGCGATCGGGATTAGAAGCACCGAGAATATTGCCCCAACTTGCTGCTAAAAGCGCATAGCCTAGTTTTTTAGCAGCTAGCTTTGCACTCAAACTTTTGCCCGTCCCCGGCGGCCCCCACAGCAGCATTCCTTTCGGAGGTTTAAGGTGATATTTCTTGGCATCAGTTTCTGACAGTTTTACTACCTCACTCAAATAAGCATCTAATAGACCTCTTGCAAAATAATTTTATGCTATAATCAAGGGTTTGGCTTAAGTGGAGCAGATTGCAGGTTATAGCTAATTTTTAGGACATTTTGCTAAAAACAGCACAAAATGCTAAAAAGGTATTTTGTAGTTACACAATAAATCAATCATGAACAATCGATTTTATCAAAATTTAAAACCGGAGCAATTTAAACGGAGATTTGGTATCCAGATTCAAACCTTTAAAGAAATGGTTAACACCAAGCGAACAATTCCGGCTAGAAAATCCTCAAGATAAACGAGGACGCCTTGATCGCCTTAACTCTTGAAGAACAAGTTTTAGTGGCCGATTAATATTGGCGAGAATATCGAACCTATTTTCATATGGGGACAAATTGGGGAGTATCCGAATCAACGATTTGCCGAATTGTAACTAACATTGAATCAACTTTAATGAAAACGGGAAAGTTCCGTATTCCGGGGAAAAAGGCATTACTCAAAGACTCTGATTAT
>NZ_JAUBPE010000159.1:0-3361 GCF_036700565.1 Microcoleus pseudofavosus SVA1_A4 | reverse complement strand
ACTTAAGAGTTGGGATTCAATCAACTCTCAGCAAAACTTTCCATTATATCATAAAACTATTTTGCAAGAGGTCTATTGTGAACGATGTTCCGATTTGTGGATAATTTGGCTATAATTGTGAGCAGGAGCAAATGAGGATTTACTATGACGGCATTAACAGAAATCCGCGAAGAAGTAGCTGAGGACAAAGCTGAGGAAAAAGTACAGATTTATTACTCTCCCGAAGAGTATTTAATGCTGGAAGAGGGGGCAAAATTTAGAAGTGAATATCAGGATGGCAAGATAATTCCTATGACAGGCGGAACACCGAATCACAATCAAATAGCTCTTAATTTTAGCGGGACTTTGAATTTTGCTACGAAAGGACAACCGTACCGAGTATTTATAAACGATTTGCGTTTGTGGATACCGTCGAAGCGGGTTTATACTTATCCTGATGTGATGTTGGTGGCGGGGAAGTTGGAGTTTGCTGAGGGTAGGAAAGATACAATTACTAATGCGGTGATGGTGGCTGAGGTTTTATCGGAATCGACGGCGGATTATGACAGGGGTGGCAAGTTTAAACTTTTTCGCACGATTCCCAGTTTGACGGAGTATATTTTGATCGATCAATATGAGATGCACGTCGAACATTTTTGTAAGAGGGATGATAATAAGTGGGTTTTGTCTGAGTATGATGGTGCTGATGCGGTGTTGAGATTGAGTTGTTTGGAGTTTGAGATGCGGTTGGGAGATATTTACGATCGCGTGGATTTTGAGTCTGAGTCTGAGGAGTGAGCGATCGGATTTCGGGGAGAATCAGCTATTATATGGATGATGAACGTAACAATTTTGGCGGTTGAATCAGGAAAAAAAGCCGACTCTATCGAGGTTTTACTATCGATTGGGGAGGAGAAAAAATCGTTTAAGTTTATCAGGGAGTTTGATATTATAGGCGGTCATAAAATTCAGATGATTAAACATGAGGACAAGTTTTGGGAAACTTTTAAGTTTAATCAGCATATTGTTTTTAAGGTGACTGATTTGGTTTTGGGGAAATACCGAGGGGAAGTCTTGGAACTGCCAGCGGATTTGGGAGAGTTTGGCCGAAAGGTAGAGGCGATCGCACTTCAAAAAGCTCGATCGCCCTCTGTCAGAGAATGCTGAGAAGAATAAGGGAAAAGGAAGGGCGATCGGCATTATTAGTTTACTATGTACCATAAGTTTATGGAGCAGACATAGTAAGAGTGTAATTGGTTTCTCCAGCTTTTAACCGCACCATAACAATGTAATTACCTACTCCCAACTCTTTTTTAATTAGTCCTGGCTTTGAGTTAAAAGCAGATGTATATCCATAATTATCTCCAATTACTCCACCTTTGCCTGAGTATAAATACATTTCTACTTCGCTACTTACACCATCTAAAGATAGACTAATGCTGCTAGGATTGTCTAGTTGGAAACCGTAAAATTGCTCTCGTTTTTTTAAACTAACACTGCCATTTTTGGGAAGAGTCTTTTGCTCCACAGAACCAACATTTTCAACTTGACTTGTATCGTTAACAATTTGAAGTGAATATTTGGTGTCTCTAGCTTTCAATTTCACAACAACAATATAGCTCCCCTCCTTCAATTCTTTTTTAATCATTGCTGATTGAGATTTATAAGCAGAGGTATATCCATAATTATCTCCAATTACTCCTGTGCCATCTGGATCGGAATATAGATATATTTCTACTGCGCTATTCACGTCATCTAAAAACAGGCTTATATTACTGGGATTACCTATCTTAAAACGGTAACGTATCTCTCGATTATTAGAGCTAAGATTACCAACGAAGGGGCAAAAACCCTCCAAAAAACCAATGTTTATGGTACTGCCATTTTGCTCTGCTTTGCAAGGATTCTGGTCAGCAGGAATTTGTACAGGGGAAGGAGATAGTGATGCTCTCGGTGAAGTTTGCTGTGTAGGGAAAGGATTGAGCGTGGGCGATGGAGAATACTCAGGATTTGGTTTAGTAGGAGGAGGTGTTGTTTCTGTTGGAGGTGGAAAACGAATTGGCTGGCCTACTATTACCAGTGCGATAATTCCTAATATAACCACACTAAATAAACCAATTACTACGGGTCCCATATCTTCATCACTATCTTTTTGGCTTTTTTGGCTTTCGGGTGGGTTTAGTCAGTTGTACTGGTTGCCAGAAATATTAATTGAAGATCCTGTTCCCTGAACCAAGTTCACTGACTTCTCGATGGTATTTATAAAATTTTGACTATTGGACGGTTGAGAATTAAGATAATTGATCGCGGATTGAACTTTTTCAGCAGTTTCTGGAGATGCGTTTACTTCTGTATTTACTTCCTCGACTGCTTTAGCGACTTCCGGGTATTTCTTCTTGGCTGTTTCCAACTCAAGAACAGCTTGGTTATAATCTAAAGGCTTCTGTTGGGATAGTGCTATAGCTGTTGCTGTACTTTGCGAGTGAATTTTAAGGAGTGATAGCAACTTATCACCTTTCTCAACGACTAGCTTACCCAGCTTTTCAGTAGCCTTCTCTGTGGCTGTCTCCGTGGCTTTGATTAATACGAGAGTTGCGATCGCCCCGGCTGTCATGGTTACAGGTTCCATATAAAATTCCTTAGTTTTTTAAACTATAACGACTTAATATCAGATTTAACAGTGAGAAAAAAGTAATAAAAAAGTAATCAAAAAGTAAGATTAGCTCCCTGTTGCGGTACAATCTGTACCAATCCTACCTTAACGCTCCGCTAGTAAGGGACTTTAACACATGACTGTTGACGAAGCTCTAACGATCGCAGAAACAGCCCTCAACTACGATCGCCTCAATAAAGTTCAAGAGATAGTGTTTCGTCAATCCTGGGAAGGACGGTCTTATATGGAAATTGCTCAAATCACAGGCTATGATTATGATTATATCAAAGATGCTGGTGCTAAACTATGGAAGGTACTTTCAAAAGCACTAGAAGAAAAAGTTAAAAAAGATAATCTCAAATCAGTCTTAAAGCGATACTTACGGCGAAGTTAAGTGAATCTACAGCGAAATCTGACCATCGAAGTTAACCTCAGCGGTGCTAATCTCAGCGGCGCAAACTTAAGTGGTGCTAGATTATTCGCAAACCTGAATGAAGCTGATTATGGTCAAGCTGATTTAGATAAAATAATAAATTCTGACAATAAAACTGAATTATCTGACTCAGAAAACGAAATTGACTGGAATGGTTTTTGCTTTCACTCAGACGCACAAGTCAAAATTGCCGAAATACTCGATCGCACTTCCACTCTCTTGGGAGCATGTCACTTTTGCGATAAGTATTTATACTTGTGCAGTTTTTCGAGGTCTACCAATTAAGCCATTTAAGT
>NZ_JAUBPE010000158.1:0-3404 GCF_036700565.1 Microcoleus pseudofavosus SVA1_A4 | reverse complement strand
GATCTTCTGCTGTTCTTCTGGGGTCATGCGAACTTGGATTATGGTAATTTATCTGCTTTCTATTATGCCATCAGCTTCGCCAGACAATTGTTTGAGTATTTATACTGACTACAAAAGTGGGATGCTCCCGTTCAGGAGTTCAGGACGAGTGATATAGCTGAAAATTTGAATGGGTAACGCCATAAATCGTTGGAATAAACCCGGATTAAACGTGAGAAAACTGACAGCACCCACCACAACCAAAGAAGCAGCATCTCCAATGGCGCGGGAGACAGAAATAATCACCCCAGTCAGAATTCCCGGAATGGCATAGGGTAAGACATGGTGTTGAATAGTTTGCCATTTGGTACTTCCCAATCCATAGGAAGCATTTCTGAGGGAATCGGGAACAGCCCGAATCGCCTCCCTCGCCGTGACGATAATGACGGGTAAAGACAATAGGGCAAGGGTTAATGCCCCCGAAATCAAGGTAGGCCCAAACCCTAGTAAATAGTTAAAGACCCCTAAACCCAGTAAGCCATAGACAATAGAAGGAATCCCCGCTAAATTCCCGATATTAATCTCAATCAGGGCAGTCCACCACTTTTTAGGAGCGTATTCCTCTAGGTACAAAGCAGCCCCTACCCCAATGGGAACCGCAACCAGAAGGACGATCGCTCCTAACAAGAAACTTCCAATAATGGCTGGACGGATACCTCCTCGTTCCGCAAAACGGGAAGGCGTTTCTGTGAGAAACCCCGGTGTTATCAATCTGCCAAATCCATCATGGAGGATATTAAGAACCAGCAAGGCGAGGACAAATAAACCGATGAGTAATCCAAGTAAGAAAAGATACTCAAAGACTTTACCGATCGCTTCTCGGCGTTCTATATTGTCGGTAAATTCGGCAGTGTTGACGGAATTGTTTGTTGGAGAAGATTTAACCATAGCAATCAGTCGTATTTTTCCTTAAAGCGATTAGAAATCCAAAAGCTGGCCATATTGAGAGACAGTGTAATCACGAAGAGAACTGCTCCCACCGCATACAAAGTCTTAAAACTGAGGCTACCCCTGGGACTATCTCCCCCCGAAATCTCCGCCATAAAAGCGGTCATGGTAGCGACAGATTCCATGAAATTGGCGGTGATGCGGGGTTGCGATCCAGCCGCAATCAGAACTGTCATGGTTTCTCCCACTGCACGGGAAACGCCTAAAATAATCGAAGCCATAATCCCAGACAAAGCCGCCGGAAGCACCACTTTAAAAATGGTTTCTAGTTTGGTAATGCCCAAAGCATAGGAACCTTCCCGCAGAGAACGGGGAACGGATTGAATGGCATCTAAACTGATGGAACCGACGGTGGGGGTGATCATAATGCCCATCATTAACCCAGCGCTGAGGGCATTAAAAATCTCTAAGGGGAAAAGATGCCGCAGAACCGGAGTGACAAAGAGCAAAGCAAAGTAACCGTAAACTACTGTGGGAATTCCCGCCAATAACTCCACAGCAGGGCGTAACACGGCTGCCACTTTCGGTTGGGCATATTCACTCAGGTAAATGGCTGAAGATAACCCCAAAGGAACTGCTACACTCATAGCGATCGCAGATGTTAAGAACGTTCCGTTCAGCAGCGGCCAGATGCCAAAATGGGCCTCGGCAAACAGGGGAGTCCATCGGGTATCCAGAAAAAACTGGGCTAAGGATACTTCTTGGAAAAAACCCCAGGTTTCTTGGAAAATGATCCAGACAATACCAAAGGTGGTGGCAACGGACACGAAGGCACAGGCAAATAAAACCGCACCAATAATCTTTTCTGGGACATCTTCAGAAGCCTTCTTAAGCAAGAAGTCATCCGCAGCGAAAAGGGAGTCATCAAAGGAACTAGGAGTTAGGGTCATGGGCTTGAGATTTCCTCCTTAAATAAAATTAGTAATGGGTTCACCGGGTTTGGCTTTTTTGAATTTCGTTCCGGTTTCACGCCGCTCAAATTTTTGCTTAGTTTTCACATAAGCTTCATCGGGTAACGCCACATAGCCCACACCATCCACCCATTTCCAAGAATTTTCTAAATAGAATTTCACGAATTTTTCCAGGGAAGGATTGCTTTCAAGGGCTTTTTTATTGACGTAGATAAAGAGGGGGCGAGAGAGGGGGCTATAGATATTTCTCAGAACGTTATCAAGGGGAACTGGTTTAACACACTTTCCATCCGCATTTTCAACCCCCACCGCGTTCAATTTGTCTTGGTTTTGGAGCAAAAAGGCAATTCCCAGATAGGCCAGTCCTGATTTATTGCCAATCACCCCTTGAACGAGGGTATTTTGGTTGCGACTGGGGGTAAAGTCGGTACGACTATTTCTCCTTTTACCAGTTACGGCTTGGGTGAAATAATCAAAGGTTCCCGTATCGGAAGGTGGGGCAAAAAGCAACAGTTTTTCGTCAGGAAATTCTGGATTAATTTCCTGCCAACTGGTAATTTTGCCTTCCGATTTTGCATTCCACATTGTGTCTAATTCCTTAATCGTTAGACATTTAGCAAAGTTATTTTCCTTATTAACCACTACCGCAAGACCATCAAGAGCCATGGGCAGTTCAATAAATTCGATTCCTTTTTCCTCACATTTTTTGATTTCTTCGTCTCTGATGGTGCGAGAAGCCCCCGCAATCTCAAGGGTTCCAGCACAAAACTTGCTAAACCCTCCCCCTGTGCCACTGGCAGCTACGCTGACTTGGGCATTGGGATAAAGTTTTTGGTATTCTTCGGCGACGGCGAGGGAAACGCCAAAGCCCACAGCACCACCATCGATACTAATTTGCTGTTCCTTCTCTCCTGAGTTGCCACAACTCGTCATCAGGTTGCCCGTGACGATGAGAGGGATTAGGTAAAACCAACGAGGAAATTTCATAGGATTTGAGCGTAAATTTGGAAAAATGAAAGTGAATTAGGCGTTTAGGTTCAGGACTTGCCCTTAATTTGATCGAAGATGCCATCCTTTGCAAAAAACTTCTCTTTGATCGAAGGCCACCCTCCTAAATCTTGAGCATTGAACAAAGTTTTAATTGGGGGAAATTGCACCTCTGTGCCTTGAGCGATAAAGGGATTGACCGAACGGTAGCCTAATTTGGCGAATTCTTGCTGAGCTTCGTCTGAATAGAGAAAATCGACAAAGGCTGCTGCCACTTCTCTCGTTCCATGCTTATCCACGTTTTTATCAACTATCGCCACGGGATTATCGATAGAGATATTGAGGGGAGGAACAAAGTAACTGGTTTTGGGTCGGTTCGTTCCAGCTAAAATCACTTCATTTTCATAGGTTACTAAGGCATCTCCCTGCCCTTGTTGGAAGAATAAGGAATGAAAAATAAATAAGTTGATGAGTTATCGGTTATAATGAAAAAAGTGTGAGATAACAATTTTCACTCCT
>NZ_JAUBPE010000157.1:0-3454 GCF_036700565.1 Microcoleus pseudofavosus SVA1_A4 | reverse complement strand
CCCTATGCCCTATGCCCTATGCCCTATGCCCTATGCCCTATGCCCAGTCGTACCTCATCTTTCTGAGAAAGGCTATACAAACCAAACCGGATTTTAACCGCATTTTCGGCAATCAAAACTCCCAAAAATATGCCATTCCTTCCATGATTCCCCAAGCACAATCAGAACCAGCTAAATAATGATTTTCAGTGCCGTATTCGCGATGCCAATCTAAGAGTTCTGACAGAGCATTGGCTACTATTACTCCCCGGACATCCTGTTCAAACATACTGATGTCATTGCCAGAATCACCGCAAACTAATGTTGCCTCCGATGGAATTTGCAGGCGCTTTTGTAAATAAGTAAGGGCATTGCCTTTATTGCTAGTCTGCGGTAAAATATCCACATCGCGATTGCTGCTAAAAATGATTTGAGCTGCCAGTCCCGATTGAGTTAATTTTTGCTGCAATTCCTGGAGAGTCGAGCTGTTTTCGGCTGTTGGTTCCAGACAATAACTGATTTTCCAAGGATTTTGTTCTTTTGGGGATTGGGATTTTAGCTGGGAAAACTGCTTAGCTAAAGAGGCGATCGCCATTTTATCCCAATCTTGAGAAAGATATTCCGCCCAATCTAAATCGATGGTTCCGTCTTGGTAAATTTCGCTGCCTACACCTGCGATCAAATAGTCTGGTGCTAGCAGTTGCTTTTGGGCAATTAATTCGCAAGTTGAAGCATGAGAACGCCCGGTAGCGTAAACCAAACAAATTTGCGATCGCTTTGATTGCAAGCGCTGGTTTAAAACTTGAGTTGCTTCGTCATCTCCGACTAGCGTGTTGTCTAAATCTGTAACTAATAAAAACTTCATTTTGGAAATTAGTCAGGAGTCATCAGTGATTAGCGATCGGGAATCGATCGCTTCCTAAAATTATTTTAAGTATTTATCAGAATTTGTTAAACCAAACACATTTATAACCAAGCTTATCGTTTAATATTGGCCCAATTTAATTTTCAACAAGTGGTGTGAGTGTTTTTGTGAATAATTCAACCTCCGTTAAAGCTTTTTGGCTGTCTTTCTTGATTTCTGGTGCGGCAGTGCCTTTGGGGCCGATCGCAGCAATAGCTCAAATTCAGGATACCTCAACTCCAGAAGTTGCGCTAGAAGCTAGTGCCGTTCCTGTGGCTAACCCAGACGCAGCGCTGGCAGCAGGTAAGATTGAGATACCGCAGCTAGCGGCGATAACCGCAGAGACTAACTCAGCAGTCGATCGCCCGGAACCCGAAACAGATACAGCATGGGTGAATCGCGCTTTACCCGAAACTGATACAGCAACAGTCGATCGCGCTTTACCCGAAACTGATACAGCATGGGTGGATCGAACTTTACCCGAAACCGATACAGAAACAGTCGATCGCGCTTTACCCGAAACTGATACAGCATGGGTGAATCGCGCTTTACCCAAACAAGATACAGTAACAGTCGATCGCTCTTTACCCAAACAAGATAAAGCAACAGAAGGTCTCGCAGCAACAGCCCCACAAATAACGGGGGCAATTCGCGAATTGCCCCCCCAGGAGTTAGAAATTGCCAACTCTCCTCAGTCTCAAAACGTTGCTGAAGCCAGCAAAGTTGCCGATATTAGCAGCGAGACGGGAACCGCTGATGACCTCAGCATACAAGAAGACGCAGCACAAGTCACCTCTGTTTCCCAACTGTCCGACGTGCGGCCTACAGATTGGGCATTTCAAGCCTTGCAGTCGCTGGTAGAAAGATACGGCTGCATTGCGGGATATCCAGACGGCACATTCCGAGGCAATCGGGCAATGACTCGCTACGAATTTGCCGCCGGATTAAACGCTTGCTTGGATCAAATTACCAAACAACTTGGCGGTTCTACTGGTAATTTAGTCAGCCGAGAAGATTTAGCATCTCTGCAAAGATTGCAAGAAGAATTTGCGGCAGAATTAGCTACATTGCGCGGTCGAGTAGATGCTTTAGAAGCTCGAACGGCTGAATTAGAAGCCAACCAATTTTCAACTACTACTAAACTCAACGGATTTGCTTGGTTTAACCTGACTGGAGCTTTTGCGGGCGAGCGAATCCGAGTTGAAGCGACAAATGGAAAAGCTGCTCCGCTCGATCGAGTAGCCGGACGCGATCCTGTCACCAACAGACCAATTGTGCAGAAAGTTGACGACCCAGAAATAACTTTCAGCCAGTTAGTTTGGTTGACCCTCACTACTTCCTTTACAGGGAAAGACGAATTGATTACACAGCTAGCTGTAGGTAACGGCAATTCCCCAGCCAACCAGTTTACTTCAACAGGTCTGTTCAATACCTTTGGCACTCCTTTTCTCGATCAAACTGCGGGAGCAAATCCCAATGAAGTTGTTCTGAGGGAACTTTCCTATCGGTTCCCGCTTAGCAACAGCTTGCAAGTAGTAGTCGGGCCCAGGATTAATTTCTACCGCTACTTTGACAACAATAGGTTTAACTTTTTCGTAGACGGTGCGAGCAGCTTTAATTCTAACAACAGCCCTTTGTTAAGCGCTACCAGACGCGGTGCCGGTGCTTTGGTTTTGTGGGATATCGGCCGCGCATTGAAACTCCGCTTTGGCTATTTGGGCGAGAGTACGGAATTTTTGCCCACTTCCGTGTTTAATTCCGCTTCCAATCCGTCTCAAGGCTTGTTTGGCGGCACGAATACGACTACAGCAGAATTAACATTCAGTCCGAGCGATCGGGCTAATTTGCGCTTTCTGTACAGCCGTTCCAACATCCAGCAAATCGGCGGCTTAATTGGATCTCCTAACAGCAAGCCGTTGAACGGTGTGGCAGATGACGGTTTCGGCGGCCGCCTGGGCAATGCGACTGCGAATACTTATAGTTTCAATTTCGATTGGTCAGTCACTCGCCGCTTTGGTCTTTTCGGCCGCTACGGCTACGCCGAAACCAATATATTTCCCAAGACTAACCGACCCGACGGCACGATCAAAAATCAATCTTATCAGTTAGGACTTGCATTTCCCGATTTGTTCAAAGAAGGAGCTTTGCTTACGGTGTCATTTTTAGTACCTTTTGACTTTACTGGCGGTAGGAGGTTTCTGGTTTCTGGCGGAGGGAATGGCGGCACGCAGTACGAAATTGAGGCAACTTATTATTTGCCTCTCACCGATCATATTTCGATCGTGCCGGCATTTTATGCGATCGCCAATGCCAATAATTTCGATAACAACCCGACAATTTTTGTGGGCAATTTGCGGACGCAGTTTAGTTTTTAATTCCACGCATGGGAACCCAGAAACCGGGTTTTTTGACGAAAAGACGCGTTGTAGCCCGCACCCAAGGTAAAAAACCCGGTTTCTAAGTATGGGCGGGGCGGGTTTATATAATTTGTCGATAATTAGGGCTTGCTGAATATATCGCCCGCGTGTTACGTGGCCTGGGTTATTTGATCGCGCGCTCGAGAGTAAAGTG
>NZ_JAUBPE010000156.1:0-3705 GCF_036700565.1 Microcoleus pseudofavosus SVA1_A4 | reverse complement strand
TGATAGTCTTACCCGATGGTAATATCTGATTGCCTCTTCTATGATACATTATTGCGTTGACAATTAATCCACCCTGCAGACAGCAGGAGCGGTAGGACTCGAACCCACAACATTCGAGGTAGAAGCTCGACACTCTATCCAGTTGAGTTACGCTCCCATGTTTTTTGTTAATGTGCGATCGCACTTTCCGTGCAAGTTATTGGAGCATTGCGTTTTCTCAGTTACTAGAGGGACTCCGCCGATGAGTTATTACACACTCTTTAAAGGATGGCTACCTTTAAGCCAACCTGCCGGGTTCAATGCACTCCTCGTTCTCAAACGCCCGCTGATTTTGACAGCGTTACCTTTCCTCTCGTACTAAAGTATGTAGGCTCCAAAGATTGGGACACGCAAAGGGCGATCGCTCTTAATATAAAAAATTATCCATTCAATGGAATCAACCTCCTTAAATTAAAGCAAAAACAACGAGAGTGGCAGGACTTGAACCCACAACATCCGCGTCCGAAGCGCGGCGCTCTATCCATTGAGCTACACTCCCATAAACCGATTTTAGATTTTAGATTTTAGATTTTGGATTGAATAAAACCTAAACCGATTTTAACCAAGCGGATAACGGGACTCGAACCCGTATCGCGAGTTTGGAAGACTCAGATGCTACCGTTGCACCATATCCGCACTTCAATTAGTTTTACCGATTGCAACTATTGAATCTCAACATACAGCCTCTACAAAATTGTCAAGTAAGTTTGCGTTGGACTGATGGGTAAAATTATTAACCGCTGATTTTTCAAATCTAATTCAATTCCCAACGCTTCCAGAGGAATCACGCCTAATAGAGGATTCATACCTCCCGGCAATTCCAAACACTCAAACGTTCCTTCGCGTCCTACCAAAGAAATTTTAGCATCCTGAAAAATTCTGGCTTTCCCAATACCATTAGCCGTCTCTACATCCACTTCTTTGAGCAGCGACAAACCGAGTTGGGCAATAATCTGCGGTGGTAAGCAAAGGGTGGTTGCTCCTGTATCAACTAGCACATTATCCAGAGTCACGGAACGTACTTGTTCTGCAGGGATGATCCCGCGTTCTACATTAGCCTGGTCGATCCGGTTAGTGACGGTCAGTGCGGTAATAATTTTGCCCATTGAGGTGTTGTCAGTTACTAGCATAGTTTAACCTTGAACTAATCTACCTCGATTATGGCAAATTTTTGGAAAAATCAGTGCGATCGCCCTTAGCTATTTGCTAAACTAGCGCTCGGAGATAAAACATATGAAACTGATACTTACAGCACCCAATCCCGAACTATTCGCGGCATTCCAAGAACATTTTTTCTACTTACCCAATCTCGAAATTACCAACAAATGTTTCGAGGATTTAACCGAGTATGACTGTTTGGTGAGTCCCGCTAATTCATTTGGCATGATGGATGGCGGTATCGACGCAGCTATCGTTGGTTTTTTCGGTTATTCTCTGATGGTTAGGGTTCAGGAGCATATCTTGGAAGACTATTTAGGCGAACAGCCTGTTGGCACGTCATTCATCATCGAAACTCACCATCCCAAACATCCTTTTCTCGCTCATACTCCCACCATGCGCGTACCTATGTCTGTTGTGGGTACAGACGTTCCGTATGTGGCAATGTGGGCAATGCTATTAACAATTCGGCGCTACAATCAACACGCAGAACGTAAAATTGAGAGTGTTGTTTGTCCGGGTTTAGGAACGGGGATAGGCAGAGTTCCTTATCGCGAAGCCGCGCGGCAAATGGCACTGGCTTACGACTATTTTGTTTATCCCACGCCGTATGTAAACTGTTTTGTTGCCGCAGAACGACAACTGCAAATTTGGGAAGGTGGCGATCGCAATTCTGCCTAAATAGCGATCGTATTTTCCCAAGCAGGTGACAGGAGTTGAACCTGCAAGAAAGCTTTACAAGAGCCTCATGTTGCCAATTACATCACACCTGCATTTTTGGTGGCGGGGGCAGGAGTTGAACCTGCTATTAAGAGGCTTATGAGACCTCCAAGCCTACCCAGGCTACTTCACCCGCGATGTCACCAAATACCCCTGACTGGCATCGAACCAGCACTAACTAGATCCTAAATCTAGCGCCTCTACCGATTGGGCTACAGGGGCAAAGTTTCACTTGGCGATTCCCTACTAGCTGCGCCGCGCGTACTTTTTTCCTAAACTTTTCTAAACACTGTAACTTCCTCCTCTATTTATTAAGAATTCATGCTCTCGACAGGATTTGAACCTGTAAAAAACTAGGCTCTCGACCTAGCGCGTCTGCCGTTCCGCCACAAGAGCAAATAGCAGAAATTGGCTGTTAGCCAAATACCCCTGACAGGCCTCGAACCTGCAAAAAACACTCGTTCTGAGCGAGTGATGTTTTCCAATTACATCACAGGGGTAAAGTCGGGATAGCAGGATTTGAACCTGCAACCTTCGGCTCCCAAAGCCGCCGCGCTACCAAGTTGCGCCACATCCCGTTCATGCTCCTGGTGAGACTCGAACTCACAATCAAAATAGAACAGATTTTAAGTCTGCCGCGTATGCCAATTCCGCCACAGGAGCAAGTAGAAACTTACTTGAAAATTTGGTACTCCTGGTGAGATTTGAACTCACACAACACAATTTTTGAAATTGCGGCCTCTGCCAATTGGGCTACAGGAGTGTAATTAACCTGCTTTGGTAATAGCAGAACTGGGAAGGCAGGGATCGAACCTGCATTTTGCCACTTTCAAAGAGCGGTGCCATACCGATTAGGCGACTTCCCAATAACATTTACTCAATTTACTAAATATTTAAATATTTAATATTTTTTCTTTTGGTTCCAATATCCTCTTGGCGGTTTCTGAATTCCATAAGTCTTACACCATTTTTCTATTGCCTTGCCACTGACACCAAACTCTTTTGCTAAGCAAGTGGTTGGTTTTTCCCAGAGCATTTTTTATAGCTCCTCTTTAGAGGGACGCTCAACTTTTCTGGCTTTCATATGAGAAACTCTTTTGTTCTGGTGAGCTATGTAATTATTTGCTTCCGGCTCTCTGCGTTTACTTCCATAAGTTTCAGTTTTTCTGTGACAGTTAGGGCAAAGAAATCTCAGATTCTCTTGCCTATTATCTTGCCAATTTCCATTGATGTGATCGATGTCTAAAACTAATTTATTTCCTAACCATTCATTTTGCACCAAACATTTATTGTTTTCACATTTATACTCTCTCCCAATCTCCATTAACGCTCTTCTAAGTTGGAATGTTGGTGTTCTTTGATTGCGCGAACTTAGAACCAAAATTTCTTGGCAATGCTTTTTGGGATTAAGCCCTTCCAAACTTTGATCGGATTGTTTAAAGTGAGAGGTATCAATACCCAACTCTTTAATCCGCTTACTTATGTGACCATGACTTCCACCACCTGCTATACCAAGTTGCCTTAAAACCCCACTGATAGAAAATGAATGTTTAACAGCTTCTTCTAAGATTTCTTTGGTGTATTTCATAAAAAGTGTAGAACTCAAGTAATTATTATTATAAATGAGCTCGGCACCAAGCTTTACCAACTTTTTAACGTTGTGTAAAATGGCTGCCCCAGTAGGACTCGAACCTACAACCTAGCGGTTAACAACGGGAGCATGTCACTTTTGCGATAAGTATTTATACTTGTGCAGTTTTTCGAGGTCTACCAATTAAGCCATTTAAG
>NZ_JAUBPE010000155.1:0-3986 GCF_036700565.1 Microcoleus pseudofavosus SVA1_A4 | reverse complement strand
TCAGATTGCACTCACTTTCTTCACTTCTCTGCTGCAAAAGCGATCGTATCCCTCTTTAAAAACTGTCCGGAGTATTGCTATAACTTGCTCGTAATCAGGGCGGAATTCTTCTCCACAATCTTTATAAGAGAAATTATTTTCATTTAAAAACTCTTCGTAAGTTGGAAATTCAGAAGGCACTTCATAATAGGCATATCTATACTTTACTTTATTATTTAAATTACTTTCGCAAGAAAATTGAAAAAAAGAATAATCTTCGAGCAAGATATCATAATCTTTGTTAGTTATAGCCACTTGATATAGCTTACGATAATCCCCATTATGAGCTATATCTTGAGAAGTTTGAAAGAAATCACGTGAAAATTTTGAAGGCGTAAACGTTAGCGTCCTAGTATAGTTTTCACTGTATAATAAATTACAATCCTTCAATATCTTTTTTGCTTTCCTAAACCCTTCTTCCATCATTGTTAAATTCATTTCTTTCCTTCCAACTTTATTAAATCCATCACTTCTTCAGTGGGAATACCTTTTCTCTCTGCTTCATTCATAAGTTCCTGAATTTTCTCTCGAAAAGATGCTTTTTCCACATTGACATCAGCCAAATCTCTCTGGAAAACATTCATTTCTTCAATATTTGGATATATAAACTCCAGATTTGGCATCTTACTTAAAGCTGCTTTAATTTCATTAAATAAAATTTCAGCATACTTGTTTGCGCCTGTCACAACTAACCAAGCTTTTGTACGAGTAAATGCAGTAAATAATTTATTTCTGGCAATTCTTGAATCTTTTTCAAGAGCAAATGTATCTACTCCAATGACATAAACTATAGCCGCTTCATTACCTTTAGCCCTATAAACTGTGGACAGAGTTACACATCCTTCCATAAAAAACTCTGTTGGATAAATATCTGAAAGAACATTATTTGATTTAATCTCTCTTTCCCTTAAATTATCACTAATCTTAGTAAAATATTTTCTGGCATATTTATCATCTATACAAACAACAAGAATGTCTTCTGAATTAAGTTTTTCATTCTCAATATTATTTTGTATAGAATTACAAACCCAATTTACTTCATCATCCATCCCAGAAGCCGTGTAATATTTGATAAGTTCATCAGGTTTTTGCTTCTTTGATATAGTTAAAGGGCTATTCTTGAGTGGTCTCTGGATGATCATGTGATCTCCTTCTTTACAATCACCTTGAATAACTTCGTATCCAAGATCACTCCAATGCTCTTTATTTTCTAGCATCTGTATAATTTGGGAATTATAAATCCCAAATCCTATTGAATGTGCAAGAACTAGAATTTCTCGTGCGCTACGATAACACTTGGCTAGAACTATATCGTTATCTATCTGGGGATACTGCTCTTGCAACTTAGCTAAATCAATCCCTTCGTACCCATATTTTTCATTTTTAAATGTCTCTATAGTGGACTGTATTTTTACATTTAAAATATTTTGTAGTTCATCATAACCCCACACGAGACAGTCATTGCGTACAATTTGACGACATAATTGATAGAAAGAAGGCTTAAAGTCTTGTGCTTCGTCCATGATCACATAATCATAAACTTTGTCCAATTTCCCATTTTTTTTAGCAAGTAAATCTTGGCAAACAAAGTCAAAAGGATCGACTAACCGATTTTTAGCTTCTTTAAAACTTATAGGTTTAACATTATTCTGACTGCACGCTTGATAGTATACACCCTGTAGTGAACTCCCTCCCCAACCATGCAAGATGCGTACTTTTTTCCAGTCTGGATCGCTATCTTCATGCTGTCTGTAAAATCTTGTGATTAAACGTTTAATATAGCTATATAAACTTTTAGTGTTAAATGTATACAAAATAATTGCATCTGGATTGCGTAGATGAATTAATGCAGCTTTCATTGTTAATACAATCGTCTTTCCCGATCCAGCAAGCCCTCTAATTCTTTGAGGGCCTTCCAATTGAGTTAAAGCTGCATACTTCTGCCTCTTATCAAAATTAGCTATTTCCTTTTCTAAAGCACTTAAAATTCCGCCTTTAGTATTTGATTGATTTTCTGATATATGCCGTTCTTTCGGCTTGATAATACCTTTAGAACCCTCAATAACAGCAAGAATTTCATTGAATATTTCCTCTGAAATAGCTGATTCATTATTAACTTGATTTAAAGATGTAGTAATTTGTGAATCATTAATTATTAATTCATTTTCTAAATCCAAATACTGAGAATCAATATTAGGTGCATATATGGCTGCATTAATGTCAATCAAAAGACTGCTACGATCTTTTCTAATATTTTTATTCTTTATTAATTTGGAAAATATAAAGCTGTATATTTGAGATAATTCATCATCAATATATTTAATATTTTCGAGTTTTAATTCTCGTGATGCTCTGTTGTTACACTGAAATATAAAGATTCCATGATATGGGCATATTAGCATCAAGCTAGGAGATTGAACATCTTCATCAATATTCTTAAAGATAGGAAAATTATAGTAAAGCACTGAGTTATTTATGCCCAGCTTTTGTTCGTGTTCTTCTAAGAATCTAACCAACTGGTTAGAAGCTTGATCATCATAAAAGCCTTGAGAGAGAATATTTTTTTGCATTCTAAAGTGTCTCCGTTTGAGAAAACTTACAGCAGTTTCTGGATTATTATACTCGACTTTTGATACTAAAAGCTGTTTATAAACAAAGATTACAGCGGTTCCCGCTTTTGTGACGTACAGTAGCAATTAGCAAACCAATTTATTACAAACCACTACAAAATATTTAGTGTACCGCATAAAAGCGGAAACATCTGTAACAGTTTGAAACTCTTATCTAGCAAAGGGTTCAAAGAATAACAACAGCGTACTCACACTGAGGGATGTAGAGAATGAACGATAGGAGGGATCACATCTTCCCCCCTTTTGGCAGCACTCCTCAAACTGGCTTTAGCTCCAAACTGCGCCACAAGTACCACGAAGCAACACTGCGTAACATAGCGTGCCGTAGGGCAAGAGCTACCACTTGGGAACTTGGCGCATCAAAGCCCAAATTAATCCCTACAATGCAGCGAGAATAGGTATCAATCACCGTTGTTAACCAGGGACGACCTAAAAGCTGACCATCTCGATCTACCAACAACACATCTGCACGGGTATGGTCACATTGCCAAACATGGTTGCTATACTCCACTGATAAGTCTTTGCCATCACGAGTTTTAACCGATAGCCGCGATCCTCGCCATCCTCTACTCCTGACACTTTGCTTTTGCTCTTGCTGCTCAACAATTGGTTGCAGAACGCGATATACCGTTCTGTAACTGGGGTAATCTTCTTGACCTAATTCTTGCGCCCTTGCCTGAACACGAATCGCTACTTGGGCAGGGGTAATGCGTTTACTACCTTTATTGCCCTCCTTGTAGGTTTTAAGGATGAAGTCTTGCCAGTCAGGGGCGATGCGATGCTTTCCTTTATCGGCGCGTTGATCGTGGTTAAGAGCGGCTAATCCTTCTTGCTCCCACTTAGCAACCAACCGTCGCACCGTTCGCACTGATACGCCCAGCTTTTGGGCTGCTTCTCCTTGCCTTTGCCCATAGGTGCGGCGATCACACGGTTCCATAAGGCTCTGAATTACCTCCTGCTTAAGCTTTGCTTCATCTGAGAGTTCAGTCACTATTTCCTGAACTTCAACAGGGCTAGCTGTTTCATCTGAGGAAGGGATCAGCATTTATACCTCCAAGCAATTGCTGCATAACGATAGGTACATAAATGTTTGATTAAAACATTTATGTATTATAAGACAAAAGGACAATAATGTGTCAATCCTTAAAAAACTCGTAAAAATAGCCGTTTTCAAGAAAAGACACATAATTTGTCAATTATAGAAGAGCGGACAACTAATTTGTCAAAAGTCTCCCGTCGTCAAACAATAGTTCGGACAGTTTTTAAGCAGCCAGAGTACCATAAGACAAGACTGAAGGAAGGTTAGGGTGATTTAAA
>NZ_JAUBPE010000154.1:0-4019 GCF_036700565.1 Microcoleus pseudofavosus SVA1_A4 | reverse complement strand
CGTTGATAGGCGTTAAGTGGAAGTCCTGAGAGGGATGAAGCTGAGGCGTACTAATAGACCGAGGGCTTGACCTCTATGCCAAAGATGGTAATTGATGATGACTTAATTCTATGCAGTCTTCAGGGTTCTACCCTTACAGCTTTTCTAGGTGTCTATGACGCAGTGGCACCACTCCGATTCCATCCCGAACTCGGTTGTTAAACGCTGCGGTGGCGAAGATATTTGGCGGGTCACTGCCTGAGAAAATAGCTCGATGCCTGGGACAATATCAACACACAGCCTCTCTCTGTAGTACAGATAGGGGCTGTGTTATTTTGTGCTATTAAATAAAATATTCAAATTAAACCTAGTCAATCCGAGCAGCTAATTATAGCAACCGCCCAGGCGGTTAGGACACTAAACGTAAGACATACTCGATCCCATCGCGCAGGCAATCAAACTGTCCAAATAGTTTTGGGATACGACTCTTGAGCCAAGACTGACGAGGTGATAATACCACTTTCATAAAATAGTGCTACAGTTGATAGATGTTATGGTTATGATTTATTAGCCGAGTAAAGGAGATCAAATGTCAGTCGTGGGTCAAGATTAACATTACCGAAACAGAAGAAGAAATCAAAGCTCTTTTGGGGAAAGCTAAAGATGCCTACAGCCACGAAAAACTGCTGGCGCTCTATTGGCTCAAAACCCAAACCGTAGAAACTGTATGGTCAATAGCTGTCCAGCTAGGAAAACCTCGCACCACGGTGCAGAGATGGTTGTCTAGTTATCGTTCTGGGGGAATGACAGAATTATTATATCAGAAACAACGTTCGGGAAGACCAAGAATAATCAACCCTGAAACACTGGAGAGATTAGAGAAAGAACTGCAAGAACCCGCAGGATTCAAGAGCTATAAAGAAGTCCATCAATGGTTGACAAGCTGTTGTGAAATAGAGGTGTCATATCGCACAGTACATCAGTGGGCGAGATATCGACTGAAAGGAAAATTAAAGGTGCCACGTCCCGTGAGCGAAAAACAGAAAAAAGGTGCAGTAGAAGAATTAAAAAAAAACTGCCATCCTTGATAAAAGCCAGCCTGAGTCAAAGTGAGAGCTTTTTAAAGCAGTGGTATAAAATCCGATATTGGAGCCAAGACGAAAGTCGAATGGGGCGACACACAATGTTCATTGAAGGAAATTAACGGGCATTGGCATTAAGCCTCACGGAGCAGTGCAATGGGACTTTATATATCTGTGGTTATATGGAGTAGTAGAACCTCAAACAGGAGAGGGATTCTTTTATGAATTTACCCATCTAGATACAGTGTGTTTTGAAAAATTTTTTGAGCTATTTGCCGCTGCTGATCCCGATGATTTGCATATCATCCAACTAGACAATGGAGGATTTCATAATTCATTGAACCTAAATATACCCGAAAACGTAATTTTATTGTTTCAACCGGCTTATAGTCCGGAAGTGAATCCAATAGAAAGGCTGTCGGGGTAGATCAAGGAACAATTGAAATGGTTGAGATTTGATGGCATAGAAGAATTGAGAGAGACAGTGCAAAAAGAGTTAAAAAGCTGACTAACGAAGTGATTGCTTCTTTGACGGGATATCCATTCATATTAGAGGGTTTATCTGTAGCAGGAATTTAGGAAAATGGTATAACCCCTCTGAAAACCAGATAGGGAAACCAGTGAGGCTCCTTAACCTCGAAAAAAATGGCAGCTTATTGACATAGTTATTGACAATAACTATGGAAAGCGATCGCCCTCTTGCTTCATTTTCCATTGTCTCAACCCGCAAAAGTAGCGATTACTTGCCTCTATAGCCTTTCTCAGAAAGATGGAGTACGCCGAAACCCTGTGTTGTAAAGCTTTTGAAGTTGAATTATGTACCTCATCTATCCAAGAACCGCTATATCTTTTTTGTTCTAGATCGACTTAAACTATTTTCTAGCTAAGCTTTCAAGTTGCTTGTCACCCCGTCAGGAGCCAAGACCAGCATTTTTCAATTTTATTGATCTCGGGTAAATAGGGAGGGAGATACCATAATTCCTAGGTGTCAACTTAAGCTCAAACGTAGTGCCAGACTGCTGTTTGACGATTTTGGCCACCGTTCCCCCCCTTCTTAAGGCTTGTCATTACCAACATATTTTAAAGTGGAACTGAGGTGTATTAGAGTCAGAGTATGAAATTGAGTAATTTCACAGACCTCCAGACTTGGGCTGTTGAACAGTGGGGAGATGCCGAGTTGGGGGATAGTCGTCGTACAGACAGAGCGATAGTCGTAGGAGCAGCACTCGAAGCGAACCCAGCAGCAAGTCTACCAAATATCATGGAAGGCTGGAATGAAGTCAGAGCAGCCTACAGATTGTTTGCAGAAGCAGAAGTTACTCACAGTGAGTTGATTAAACCACATACGACCGCAACTAAAGCAAGAGCCAAAAACAGCTCGCAGAAGGTTGTCCTATTTATCCAAGACACATCAGAACTAGATTACACAAAAGCACGAAACATAGAAGGGTTAGGACATATCGGCGACGGTAGAGGGCGAGGGATAATGCTGCATAATTGCTTGGCAGTAGTACCAGTGCCGGGAAACCCGGAGATATTGGGACTGGCAGGACAAATACCTTGGGTACGCAGTCACCAGAGCCCAAATCTCGAAATTGAGAACATTTCACAGGAATTACTCAGAACCGAAAGTGAAGGTGAAATTTGGTCGGAGATGGTCGAATCAATCGGCGAAGCACCAGCGGTTAATTCAATGTGGGTAAGTGTTGGGGACCGAGGCAGCGATATCTTTTCATATATCCGACGTACTACGGCATTGCATTGGTACTGTTTACTGCGGGTCACTCAAAATCGTGTAATTACCAAACCAGACGCAACACTCGGACATCTTAAAGCCTTTTCTCGTAGCTTGAAACCAATGGCACTCAAAACGATTGTGCTACGTGGTCGCAATGGCGAACCCAAGCGTGATGTGGATTTACAGGTTGCTTGGTCACCGTTAATAATTCAACCGCCAGCGACGGGTAATGAAAGAAAACAGCAGCCAATTCATGGTTGGTGTATACGTGCTTGGTCAGTAGATGGTGATTTGGAATGGATTCTGTTTACAACAGTACCTGTAACAGATGCCAACTCTGCCTTAATCCAACTCGACTGGTACGCTTGTCGCTGGTTGATTGAAGAATATCATAAGTGCCTGAAAACTGGTTGTGCGATCGAAAAACGTCAATTAAATTCTGCCAATGCCTTAGTCACATTACTTGGGTTTTTTGCGGTCGTCGCCGTGCGATTATTACAGCTACGCCAAATTAGTCGCAGTCATCCCCAATTGCCGGCTCAACACTTTGTACCCCCGATCATGCTAAATATTTTAGTCGCTCGCCTTGGTTTGTTGTCAAAAAATTTAAGTCTTGGTGAGTTTTGGAAATATGTTGCCCGTTTGGGAGGTTTTCTGGGACGTAAAAATGATGGGCTTCCTGGTTGGCAAACCCTATGGCGAGGATTTAGTCGATTGATGGATATGTGCTGGGCTGCTGATTTTACAACCCAGTCGTTTGAAAAATGTTGGTAATGACAAGCCTTAAGAAGGCAGGACCAATTCATTGTAAAAGGAGGAAAATCTTGTGCAAGTGGTGACCTAGGAGACGACGTGCTGCCGTCAGTGACTGATAACCCTGTTGCCTTAAGATATTCATCGCCATAGCGGGTGTTACTGACAGATTCGGTGGCAGCAATCTATCGTGAATTCGGCTGCCATCCTCCTGCAACACTACATCTTTTACCCAATGCAAACGGTTCTCAATGCCCCCATGCTGTCGAATTCCTTTCTTCGACTTCTGGAGCTGCTAAAGCCAGACTGGTGATGTAATAAGCGACCTGATGGTAAGGCTTGCCAGATCGTGTTTCTGTGCGCTCTACTTTAATCCAACATTGCAGTCCCACCCACTCACGGCTAGGGCGTGTTTTCAAACTACAACCACAACAGAATGCAGGCGAGCGTAATCATGGCTGTATAAT
>NZ_JAUBPE010000153.1:0-4048 GCF_036700565.1 Microcoleus pseudofavosus SVA1_A4 | reverse complement strand
TAGGCACAGACATTTTTCCTACAGTGAATGTATGAAAATCCTTAGTCATCAAAGCCAGAACTGCGGAATGTGGGTTTTAATGAGAGTTGTTATTAAATCTTCTCCAACGTAAGCTTTATCTCCCTTAAATCTTTGTTGAGAGTCAAACTCGGAGCGATATTCCCGGAATAAGGTTATATCGCTTTTAGGTCCAGGTTCCCCTGCAACAACATCAACTATATCTCTACCATCTGGCATGATAATTATTTGACTTTTGAATGTCAATACTCCGGACAGTTTTTAAATAGGGATGCTTACGCAATAAAGCACAGAAGCGAAAAAACTGAGTGCTATCTGAACCCAAAATAAACAGAAAAAAATGCACTCTTTTAGGTTAAGCTATAAAAACACACAAGCTCAACAGATTGCCTTATGAAGATTATTGAATCCATCTTACAACAAATGCCAGGGATTAGTCAACCCCAAAAGAAGTTTTTAATCACTTTATTCTCAACTATTTTGCTGGTCTATGGTAAGGTCAACTTCACGAATCTCAGTCGTTATAGTTATTTGAGCGAAAAAACCTACCGTCGTCACTTTCTCAAAAGCTTTAATTTTCCACAATTTAATCAATATTTCCTCGAATCTGCTTTAAATCCTGAACACACAGTCATTGCCGTTATCGATTGTTCTTTTTTAAGAAAAAGTGGCAAAAAAACTGACGGTAAGGGTTATTTTTATAATGGTGTAGCGGGGAAATCGTCACAGGGGTTGGAAATTTCTGTAATTTCTATTGTCGAAATTGAGAGTCGTTTATCTTATAGCTTAAGCGTACAACAAACTCCATCACGCCCTCAAATAAAGAAGGTGAAAAAACTGCCACAAAAACCGAAGAATAGCTGGTCAAAAAAAATCTCGCAAAAAACCGGAGTCTCAAAGCTCAACGCCTGACATCACAAGAGTTGATGACTATGCACAACATCTAAAGAATACTCGTTATTTCTTCCCAAATTATGTACGTTATTTGGTGGCTGATGGCTATTACTACCGCTCTAAATTCTGGGATGCTGTGCGGGAGTTAAATTTAGACTTTATTGGCAAGTTAAGAGTTGATTCTAACCTACGCTATCTTTATACTGGTGAACAAAAGAAACTGGGAGCTCCACGTAAATATGATGGTAAGGTTGACTGCCATGATTTGAGTCGTCTTAATTTTGTTAAACAAATAAAACCGGGAGTTTCATTATATACATTAGTTGTGTGGAGTTGTTGTTTAAATTGCCCAATTAGTTTGGCTTGTATTTCTGAGGTTCAAGCCAACGGACAAATTAAAAATGCTTTATTATTTAGCACTGATATTCACTTACCGCCTGAGCAAATTGTTGAATATTATCAGGCTCGTTTCCAGATTGAATTTATTTTTCGTGATGCCAAGCAATTTACGGGATTGTCTGATTGTCAAGCTCGTCATTTACCACGGCTTGATTTTCATTTTAATGCCAGTCTTATTGCCTTAAATTTGGCCAAACATCAACTCTCTAGTTGTAATTTATCTGCCAAGTCGTTTGTCTTTTCAATGGCTTCTTATAAACGCCTAGAATTCAATAAGCATCTACTTTGTACCTTTATTGATAAGTTAGATTTAGACCCGGATTTGATTTTAAATCATCCAAATCTTCCTTCAGTCTTGTCTTATGGTACTCTGGCTGCTTAAAAACTGTCCGGAGTATTGAATGTATGATTACTCTTCTTGCCTGAAAAGTATTTTTCTTGTTCTTCCTTATCTCCAGGTCTCTCTCTGACTTGTTCGTAGGTATCTACTATTAATTCATGTTCTGTGAGTATTTCCTTAACTATTGCATGGTCAGCAGCGTTTTTTTTTACTTGTTCCAGCAAGCTAGATGGTAGCAATTCTCGCAGGTGCGGCAACCAATAGTTAGGGCTTGCTGAATAAGTGCTGAAAGGTTCACCACATGAGGGCTGCGATCGCCCGATCGTGGGTGGTGAGTGCAACAAATACAGGTAAAATAGTACAGAACCCTTGCACCACCGTTAACAGTTGTGTACCGAAAAGTTGACCCAGACGGCCCCCCACCAGAAAGCTTTGAATTTCCTCATGGAGGAAAATTAGCCTCAGACAACCGTTGGGTAATGATGGCCCAATTCATACCGTGGTCAGAATTTGAAGCAGAATATGCTGAAAATTTTGCCTCATCTATGGGGGCACCCGCTAAATCATTTAGGATAGCATTGGGGGCATTAATCATCAAAGAGAAATTGGGAACTAGCGATCGCAAAACTGTAGAACAAATTAGAGAAAACCCTTATCTACAATACTTTATCGGTCTCTCATCCTATAGCAATGAGATTCCATTTGATGCCTCCCTATTGGTTCATTTTCGACAAAGAATCAGCGTCAATCTCGTCAATAAAGTGAACCAAAAGATGGTGAAGAATCTCCGAGAATCCCCGACACATCAACCTGAATCAAGCAAAAAAAACCCCGAAGAACTAAATGAGAGTGAAAATCAGGGAAAATTATTATTAGATGCAACTTGTGCTAGCGCAGATATCACCTATCCAACTGACATAGGAATTCTCAATCGAACAAGAATGCAAACAGAAAAAATCGTAGATATCCTCTACGAGTCAATCAAAGACCAATGCCCGAAAAAACCCAGAACCTACCGCAAAAAAGCTCGTAAAGATTACCTAGCGATTGCTTTCGCAGCGCCGACCGACGCAGAGCAAAAAAGAACACCCATTAAAAAGCAACTGCAATATATCAAAAGAAACCTAGCTCATATTGAGCAATTAATCGAGTTAGGCTCCCTTTTGGAGAACTTGAGTAAGCGACAATATAAACTGCTGCTAGTCTGTCAGGAAGTTTACCGCCAACAATCCTGGATGTACCAACACAAAACAAATAGAATTGACGATAGAATAGTAAGTTTAACCCAACCCCATGTTCGTCCCAACGTCGCGAGGAAAAGCAGGAAAAGCCACAGAGTTTGGAGCCAAAATCTCAGCTAGCAGTTGTGACGGGTATATATTTCTAGATCGAATTAGTTGGGATAACTTCAATGAATCAGGAGACTTAATAGCCCAAGTAGAAGCATTTAAAGAATTCACAGGACATTACCCAGAGTCGGTTCATGTTGACCAGATTTACCGCACACTGATGAATCGAGAATGGTGTAAAGAAAGAGGAATTAGGATGAGCGGTCCGCCCTTGGGGAGACGGCCAGCTCATGTGAGTAAAGCCACAAAGAAGCAAGCTAGAGAAGATGAAAAAGCCCGTCAGGCTATAGAAGGAAAATTTGGTCAAGCAAAAAGAAGATTTAATCTCGATCGAGTGATGGCTAAACTCGATAATACATCCCAAACAACGATTGCAATTGCTTTTTTAGTCATGAACCTTGTGGCAGGGTTATTGCGGTTATTGTGGCTTTTTGTGTGTCAATTTTTATTAATAACAACTGGAAAGAAGGCAAAGATCAAAAATTATGGTAAGGATTCAGGTGGTGGGTATTGACAAGTGTGATACTGGAAAGTAGAATATAGCAATTATGAAAAAAAACCTGCCACCCAAACTCAACAGTGAAATCTTAAAACAGTTGGCGACAGAGAAACTGGTAGAGATGATCGTGGAGCAGGCGAGGGCTATAGAGCAGTTAAAATCCCGAGTAATAGAACTAGAACAGGAAATAGAGAAACTTAAAATCAGCAGAGATTTAGACAGCACAACATCATCAAAGCCACCATCGTCCGACATCCTCAAAAAAAGCGAGAAAAAACTAGAAGCTCAAACAGAGGAAAGGGAGACACCAAAACGGAAACCAGGAGGACAACCAGGGCATCCGGGAAAAACGAGGAAGGGGTTTGGTCGGGTAGATAGATTAGAGATATTACGACCGCAAGTGTGTAGGTGTTGTGGTCAAAGCGAATTCAGTGGCGAACCTATCAAAATAGAGAGAGAGCAAGTTGCTCAGTTAGGAATGAAAAATAAATAACTTAATGAATTACTCAGGTTGGGGTACGGCTCGATAATTCCATTTGGGCAAATATT
>NZ_JAUBPE010000152.1:0-4244 GCF_036700565.1 Microcoleus pseudofavosus SVA1_A4 | reverse complement strand
CTACCGAAACATAAACCTATTCATATTCACTCATTTATTTATTATACATCGCTGATGTTATTAAATTTTCATTCCTTAGACAACTCCTGTTTCTGCTTCGCGTCAGATAGCAGTGAACTTAATTTGCTTTCCGTCTTGACAAATTTTGCTAAATTTTCATAGTTAATGGCATCAGCTTCTGAAAGAAATATTTTCCAAGCCATTTTTACGTTTGTAAATACCACCCCCTCTTTTGCATCCTTAAAAACACTGTTGTCTATCAAAGCGATTACTTTTTCTCCAGAGTCAAGAGATAGCCATGAAGACAGGGCTTTGGATAGTTTATCTAATGGAATATTAGGAGCCGAAAATCCATCTTTAATGCCATTTTTTGGACTTACATTCTTTTGTAAAAATTCTCCGAAATCATCCGCAATGATATTTTCAGTATAGGTGTAGGTTCGAGTTTCTAACTGGTGCAGCACGGATGAATCGCGACTCTTTCCACCTTTGAGTAATGACCAAATTAAAAAGGCTGTACCTGATGCAACAAGAGCAGCGCCGCCAGTCATTACACTGAGTCCACCAATAGTCGAGATGGTAGCAGTGATAGCAGCAGCACCCGACAATGTACCTGCTGCTCCCAAAGCACTCGCAGCAGTCCAAGCAGCTAAAATAGTTGCAGTACCGGCGACTGTTCCTGTACCAATTGCAATTCCCAGATTTTTTTGGTCTTCCCTGTCCATTTCCGAGACTAACGCAATAGACAGCAGCCCTGCGGCTCCAATTAGCGCGGCTCCTCCTGTTGCTACTGCTAAACCACCCAGCATTCCTAAACCACCAGCCGCGACAGAACCACCACCTAAAACAGCTAAAGTCGCGTTGGTTGCAGCCGCCCCAGATAAACTGCTAATACTAACACCCGTTGCTGTTTCTGCTCCAAGTGTACTCAACACTCTCGTAGCTTGTGGAACAATTGCTGCTCCTTTGTCTTTAGCCTCCGTCAGTTTGTCTTTGAATGCTTGAGCAGTTTGGACAAAAGCATCGGCTTTTTCACCAGAAGCAATTTGATTCTCTAAATTTTGTTTCCTTGCTATTGAGTAAACAGCTTTAGCATTTTCTGGGATTTTGGCTTTGTTAATGAAGGAGTCTAGCGAGTTCAAAGTTGCTGCATCTTCTACTGTCTTGCCGTCGCGCACCTGCTGATATATTGACAGGTAATTTTGCTTTTGTTCAGCACTCAATTGGCTATCATTAATTTGTTTGACCAGAATAAAATCAACTGTTAAGCCTCTTGAATTGGCACTGGACAAAGAGTAACTCTGTTTTATTTCTAAAGGCAGCGCCGAACTTGCCACGATTGAGTCAATATCTGTGAGTGCTTTAAAGTCAGTAACAGGTTCGCCGGCGCGGACGTATGCAAAAGTTCCTCTGATTAGTTTCTTCTCTGCCTCAGTCAGTTTAGATTGAGCCAATGTCGATTCAATGGCTTGCCAAATTCCGAGCAGGCGTGAATTGGTACTGGCGATTTGGTAACGCTCTTGAATTTGGCTGCCCAGTTTGGAAGAATATATAACATAATCCAGAAAATCCAAGGCGATCAGATCATCAATGTACTCACCATCTTCAACTTGCTCATAAACAAATTTGCATTTCGCTTTGCTTGCTTCTTCGACAAATTGCGTCTTTTTGTCAATTTCTTGATAAATTTCCTCTTTTATTCCGAGTTGTCTATCGTATAAGGTATGCAAAACTACAGTAATATCTTTACCGTCTTGACCGCGCCCTTGGATGGTAATCTCTTGGCTATCTTGGGTTTTGGAGGGAATTGCTACCTGACAAGGTTCTCCAGATCGCAAAGTAAAAGTTTGCTTTCCTCCTACTCGGGCTGTGGTATAAGGAACAAAAATATGATAGTTCTCCAAGGTAGAGAAATTTTTGCCTAATCCCTCGCCATCAGCCATAGCGCTAGCTGGATCAAGCAAGTCTTTTGTCAATAAACCCAAAGTACCTAAAGCAACATAACTAAGAAAAGAGCGACGGTTGAGAGGAGAAATATTTAGGTGAGTCATAACTGAGTATTTGTAGCTTGAATGTAGTTTTTAGGCGAAATAATTAAATCCGAACTCTAATTTATCAAGTTCGTTACTTCCAAATTTACTAGCAAACTTACCCTTAGCCCTAGTGGCCCACCCCAAAGCCTCTGCTTGCTCCTAAATCAGATGAGCTTGTTTTTTTGCCGCTAATTTTCCTTGCGACAAAGCAAACTCACTCTATTAAATCACCGACACCCAACTTTGTCAACATGATACCTGCCACACCTATGACCATACCCGCTGAATGTCATAGGAATCAAAAGCCACATCGCAACTAATCAAAACAAGGGAATGATTAATCGCCTGTGCCACCAGAATGCGATCAAAAGGATCTCGATGATGCAGGGGTAAATAGCGGAATTGAACAGTATCGGCAAATGTAAGAGGAAGAATCGTTATACCCGCAGCAATGAGTTGAGGTTCAATGTCTTCAAAATTGCCCTGTAAGGGGAGTTTTCCAATATTGAGCTTTATTGCCATCTCCCAAAGACTTGCAATGCTCAAGAAAACATCGTCGGCAGATTCAATCTTGTCTCTAGTTGACACTGGCAAATTTGGATCATTGGATACAAACCAGATCAAAGCATGAGTATCTAATAGTAATCTATTCATTCCATGTATTCCTTCATATCCTCAAGCGGCTCATCAAAGTCATCAGGTAGCGGTAGAACAAACATTCCTTTCATTGTTCCGGCAACTCGACGCTTCTTTGTGGGCTTTTCTTGAGTTGAGTTTTTAGCCTGCTTTTCAATCAAAAACTCAATATAATGAAGGACTTCTGTCTGAAGTGACTCAGGGAGTTCTGCTAATTTTTCTAAAATGACTGGCTGTATCATGATTTCTTCTCGCGATCGATACCCATCCACTCCATTAAAGCACCCACACCCAAAGTCAGCAACAGAATACCCCATTATTTAGATTCCTGGACGCACTCCGACCAAAGAAACCGGGTTTTTTTACGAAAAGAGCGTTCCAGCCCACATATTCGCTAAAAAACCCGGTTTCTGGACTCCCATGCGTAAGTCCTAATGTAGTGCGATCGCCCCCGCCTCCCCCCGATCGCCCCCGCCTACCAAATTGCGATCGCACTAACACCATCATAATTGTGCAACTTGCTTAAAATTACCCGATCGACTATTGTTCCTAGTAGATATCATCTTGATATAACAACCGACAAAAACATGACAGCAATATTACCGCCTTGGATAGTTTTAGACTCCCTATTGCACAACTGGCTACTAGAAGATATCGGTAGGGGCGATCGCACAACATCGGCCTTATTTCCCGCAAACAGCATCCAGGGTACTGCTAAATGGATTGTCAAAGAAGCTGGAGTCATAGCCGGATTGCCAATTGCCGATCGCACATTTAAACTTTTAGACAGCAGCCTCAGTTTCATCCCCCAAGTACCAGAAGGGAAACTGTGCGAAAAAGGAGAAGTAATCGCCGAGATTTCCGGCAATTTCGATGCGCTGCTAACGGGAGAAAGAGTAGCATTAAACTTGGCAATGCGTTTGAGCGGCATCGCTACTTTAACTCAGAAATATGTTGACAAAATTGCCGATTTGCCAGTGCAATTAGTGGATACGCGCAAGACAACGCCCGGATTGAGATTGTTGGAAAAATACGCGACTCAAGTCGGCGGTGCTTGCAATCACCGGATGGGATTAGATGACGCGGTGATGATTAAAGATAATCACATTGCGGCGGCTGGGGGAATTGCAGAGGCGATCGCCCTAATTCGCAATTCTATCCCCTATCCGCTGACGATCGAAGTCGAAACAGAAACTCTCGCCGAAGTAGAAACAGCTTTGCAGCACAAAGCCGATATTATCATGTTAGATAATATGTCCTGTGATTTGATGCGGCAGGCTGTGGCAATAATTCGCGAAAAGAGCGATCGGGTTAAAATTGAAGCTTCCGGGAATGTGACTTTAGAAACTATTAGGAGTGTGGCGGAAACCGGAGTTGACTATATTTCTACCAGTGCTCCGATTACGCGATCGACTTGGCTGGATTTGAGCATGAAAATCAGTTGACAGTTGGCAGTTGGCAGTTGGCAGTTGACAGTTGGCAATTGGCAGTTGACAGTTGACAGTTGGAGCATCTCAGTTTTGTATTTATAGTGCGAGCGTCCCCGCTCGCGAGTACAATACGCGAGCGGGGACG
>NZ_JAUBPE010000151.1:0-4333 GCF_036700565.1 Microcoleus pseudofavosus SVA1_A4 | reverse complement strand
GATTTTAAATCACCCTAACCTTCCTTCAGTCTTGTCTTATGGTACTCTGGCTGCTTAAAAACTGTCCGAACTATTGAGTTAAAGGAGTGTAGACTAATCGATCGTCAGCAAGGTTATCAGGCGTACCGCGATTATCCAGAACAATGTTACCTCCTTCCGCAGAAACGCTGTCAAATGCTTCTACGGTTATGACATCTCCATTAGGGTCACTGTCGTTAGCTAAAACATTTATACTAACGGCGATGTTCTGGTTCGTTGTGACGTTGTCATTTTCCGCTGTGGGAGGAGTATTCGCAGACCCGGGCGGTAAATTGATGATGTTGAGCAAGATGCTCACCAAGTCCTCATTTGTTGTGGTCTTAAGGAACTCGCCCCCAGTGGTGTCTGCTATATCCTCAAGGGCAGACGTATTAGTGCCATTAGGGCCAGTGAATATTGTAAATATTTGCACTTGTGCAGTTGTCGGATCCGTCGGATCGGGAGTGATGGGATCGTCATCGTCGGATGGCACAAATGGGAAAGGGGGATTAGCGTTGGGGTCACCTGGGTTACTTCGTTGTTGTGTACTGCTCGAACCGTTATCTCCCAACGCAAGGGTAAAGGTATCGACTGAGCCGCCCGATCCGGCTACGGAGGAACGCGCTCCTACCGTGGCTCCAATACTACTAGCAAGGGCGTTCACTTGGCTAGCTAGGGCGCCGTCTTTCGCTGGTGCGTCTGTAAATAGAGCGATCCGAAGCACGCCTGCGCCAAACCTCCATTGCCCCATAGACCCGTCTAGTGCAACACGAAGCCCGTCAAAGGCTGTCTCCGGAGTGTCGCCACCACCGCCTACAGTGATGCTATTTATTGCTGCAAGTGCGGCGGCTTTTCTGGCGGCAAAGTCGTCTTGATTTGTAAACGGGAGAATAACCTGTGACGGTTCCCCACTGATACTGTCCTTAAACCCGACCACCCCAATGCGACCATCGTTCTTGCCGCCAGCGAATACTGCATCAATAAGTGAAGATGCCTGCGCTTTCACACTTCCTATTGATGAACCCATGCTGCCTGTAGTGTCGATCACAAGAGCGAAATCGGTTTGGAAGGTAAGACCACCCTTTGCAAGTTTGTATGTCTGACCGCCGTCAAACTGCACGAATTCGACGTATTTGAGCGTATCTGAACCAGCGTCCTTTGCACCGCGCGCGTTGCTAACTGACCAAGAATCGTCTGAATTTTTCTGGATGTCGTAGTCAAGTGGCGTCCCAAAATAAACTGCGGTGTCTGTACCAGCGCCTCCGTTCAACGTATCATCCCCGCCAGCGCCGAACAAAAAGTCATTGGCGTCACCAGACCGAAGAGTGTTAGGGGATGGCCCTCCGATCAGCAGGTCGTTCGACGTACCGAGTGAAGCCGAACTTATGTCAGCGTTCTCACTTCTGGCGGCATCTATCGCCACGCCGTTTGTATACTCATAATTGAGTTTGTGGAGGGTTCCATCCCTGTCGTATGCAAGGAAAGAAACCTGTTCGGGAAGACCAAGCTCCTTGTAAATCTGATTTACAAACTTAACATTATCTCCTTTGAAATCTAAGGGCGTCACATTATCTAGTTTTCCGGTCAGCGCATGACCGAGCTCGTGCACTAAACTCGTGACTAACGTATCTTTTACGGCTTTGCCAGTCGGAGTGATGTAACTTGCATTATTCAACCTTGCCAAATCAATTTCCAGTCTGCCCGTGCTGGCAGCAGGGACCTGAAACTCGCCCGACATGAATTTTATGTCTATTATGTTCCCGGCATTAATCCAATTGTCGAACATAGTCTTAGCTGTGGACGAACCGTCGTAAGCTGTTTGCAAAGCAGCAAGGATCGCTGTCTCTTGGGTGGGAGTAAAACCCGTGAACGTCGTCTTTTGAGAAAATGTCCAAGCCATAATTTTTTTCCTTAATCAAGAAGGTTGTTAACACGGTATCGATCGAGGCTGAATAGGTTTTTGAGATCCAGAACGCTTTCGTAGCGGATCTCAGTTTTTGCTGATGTGAAAAATTGGTCAACCAGAGCCTTGGTAAGATCGGTATATCCGCTCGCTGCCTTCCCAACAGCGGAGTTAAGAGCGGAGGCCACCATCCCGGAGAAAGGACCGCGCGTGCTTTGAAACGCATTGCGAAACAGCCAAAGGATTTCTGGTGGCAAGCGCTTTGAAATACTGGCTTGGCCGGCAGAACTAGCTTCTGGAGACGGTACAACCAGCACAGAGTCCGTGTAATCTTGTACAAATTGCCTGAAGATGGGCTCATCAATCGGAACCATAGGATTGGTGGGCGAGGCACGTATGCCCGACATCAGTGTTTGATCGAGCAGAAACTGTCGTTCGCTCCAGAGGAACACGGCACGCACAACGAGCCTGGGCGATCGGCTGAACGTGAGTTTTACCCAAGGACTATCCAAATACCTGGTACCATTAGATTGTGTACGCTCTAAGTTGAACGGTCCTTCGATTGGCGGACTCACAGATGTGACCAGCCGACGGTAAACGAAAAAAAGCTTGACTTCTGGAGAACTTTTCAAATCCCCGTGGCACTGAGCCATTCCGTCAATCTTGGCCCTGACGTGTTGGGAAATTGTAGTTGCATAGTTCTTGAAAGGTGAATCCGGCAAACTGTCAACGGACGTGCCAGAAAACTGCCTCCCGCCCGTTTCGTCGATACTCTGAATTGAAGTTTGCACATTTTGGCAGCTCTGCTGAGAGTACGTACTTTTCATCGCGAACACGTTGATTAGTAACGAGGCCATAAATATTATGGCGATAGTCTTGTACGATCGAATTCTTAAATTGAGTGGCATCATGAAACTGTTCCCTCAACTTTCTTGTCCAA
This sequence comes from Microcoleus pseudofavosus SVA1_A4, assembly GCF_036700565.1. NCBI lineage: Bacteria > Bacillati > Cyanobacteriota > Cyanophyceae > Oscillatoriales > Microcoleaceae > Microcoleus > Microcoleus pseudofavosus. Next base: position 1,472 of record NZ_JAUBPE010000151.1, on the reverse strand, counting down.
ATCAACGTCTAACACGTCTTAATTTTGATGTTTGCCAAACCAACTCCTTTTAGCTCTTTGAGAAAAATAAGTGTTGCAATGAAATGAATTAAGGATCTCTGCCTCTTCGGAGGTAGTATAACCCGTGAACGTCGTTTTTTCCGAAAAGCTCCAAACCATGATTTTTTTCCTTAGTGAAGTCGGTTAACCCGGTATTGATCGAGGGTGAATAGGTTTTTGAGATCGAGAACGCTTTCGTAGCGGATCTCTGTTTGTCCTGATGTAAAAAATTGGTCAACGAGAGCCTTGGTAAGATCGGTATATCCGATCGCAGCCTGCGTAAGGATGGAGTTAAGAGCGGAGACTACTTCCACCTGGAACGCAGATAAGCTGCTTTGTCGCGCATTACGAAACAGCCAAAATATTTCTGGTGGCAAGCGCTTTGAAATACTGGCTTGGGCGGCAGACTGGGCTTCTGGAGACCGTACAGCCAGCACAGAGTCGTAATCTTCTACAAATTGCTCGAAGATGGCCCGATCGATCGGAACCAGAGGATTGGTGGGCGAGGCACGTATGCCCGACATCAGTGATTGGTCGAGCAGAAACTGTTGTTCGTTCCATAGGAACACCGCACGCACAACGAGCTTGGGCGATCGGCTGAATGTGAGTTTTACCCAAGGACTTTCCAAATTCCTGGTATCATTAGATTCTGTACGCTCTAAGTTGAACGGTGCTACGATTGGCGTGGATGTGACCAGCCGACGGTAAACGAAAAAAAGCTTGACTTCTGGAGAACTTTTCAAATCCCCGTGGCACTGTGCCATTCCGTCAATCTTGCCAGAGACGTGTTGGGAAATTGTAGTTACATAGTTCTTGAAAGATGAATCGTACAGGGACGTGGCAGAAATCCACCTCCCGCCCGTTTCGTCGATAATTTGAATTGAAGTTTGCATATTTTGGCAGCTCTGCTGAGAGTACGTGCTTTTCATAGCAAGTACGTTTATTAGTAACGAGGCAATAAATATTATGGCGATCGTCTTGTGAGATCGAATTCTTAAATTGACTGGCATAATGAAACTCTTCCCTCAACTTTCTTGTCCAAATCAACGTCTAACGCCAATTAATTTTGATTTTTGCCAAACCAACTCCTTTTAGCTCTTTGAAAAAAAGAAGTGTTGCAATGAAATGAATTAATTTATCGATTTATTTGTTTTTATGGCGTTGCTTAATCAGGGTATAAAAAAAATAAGTTTAACATCCAGAAGCTTTGTGGATACTGGTTTCTATGACTGGCATATTTAGCCTTTCATACCGTAAATCAGCAACGCCGTTTTTATTGCGTAATATCTAGCAACTACTAGTCATTGCCATCCTGAGCAACTCGATAAGCAAGAGCAACCATACCTCTTATCTAATAACTGTAGTTTAGACTAAAAAATGAGCGCAGCTAAAAGTAGCCACCTTTGAAGCTCAGGCAAGCTGTTGCTCAACAA
>NZ_JAUBPE010000011.1:0-120261 GCF_036700565.1 Microcoleus pseudofavosus SVA1_A4 | reverse complement strand
CTACAATTAATCGGGGTAGGGAAACGGCACTGCCGTGTCCTGCGTTTATATCATTCCGGTGTTACCGGAATTGATATGATGAGGGAGCATCCCATTTTTGCTTTCATATCGTGGACGGTTGCATCAGAATAATATATTTGGATGATATAGCGTGCGAGCGTCTCGCTCGCACTCCTAAAAAACGCTTTTTACCCAATTGGGATGCTCCCTTTGATGATGGGTTATTATGGGCAATTAATTAAAAAATTTGAGATTTTAAATACAACCCCACAGATGAATCTGGGGGCTTGAACGAACGTCCAAACTTTTTTTCTCACCGCGACTCCTGTCGGGGATTGTATCCGTCTTTCGGTCAGAGCGAGTCAAAAATTATTTGAAAACAGCAGCCCTGGGTCCAAGCTGTTTCAAATTAGGTGTCGCAGTTCCGTAATTGACTCGACAGCCGATATTGAACAAACTCGAACTGCACTCAAGAGGGACAATCTGCTGATCGAGGAGGGCGCTGCAACTGACATACTCGTCGTTATTAGTATCTCTTACCATACATTCGATCGCTCTAGCGCCCGATCGCGACGCCCAACTCTTCATACCTGCCACTGCAATCATGTGCTGCCAGTAGAAAGCAAATAGCAAAACTCCCAAAAGTACAGCAACGGCTAATCCTGCTTTCAACTTCCAACTATTTAGGACGTTTCCCAAACTATTTTTCACGTTTTCCACCCCAGAAATTGAGCTTTCGGTAGTTGTTTCTGGAGTTGGCAAGTTTGTTTGTGTTTGTTCTGTTGGAATTTCCGACATAATGTATCTCCTGTGATTGCTGGGACTTGCCTAAGCTTGCAGTTACGAGCTCTCGCGGTCGATCGCTATTGCAAACTCTATCAAATTTTAGCAAAACTAGCCTGTACCGACAACCGATTGGGGCAGCACTGCCGGGGAAGTAGGTATATTGACCAAGTGCGAGCGCAATTTCTATGCCTTTTGAGGTATTGCTCAATTCGCGATCGATATTTGGCATCTAGGGCAATAGAATTGTTGGCGATGTTCTTTGAAAACGGCCCAAGTGAATCAGCTTTTTTTGCGAACCGCAGATACCGCAGAGGGCGCAGAGAAAGAGCAAACAGAGATACAGCGTATCCCAGGTTTATTAACAGCAGTAGGGACACGGCACTGCCGTGTCCCTACGAGGATTGAGGCACTCCCGGTGTCCCTACACTTCACAAACCTGGAATACGCTGTATATTGACTTTCACCAATCATATCAATTCCGGTAACACCGGAATGATATAAACGCAGGACACGGCAGTGCCGTTTCCCTACAATTAATTGGGGTAGGGAAACGGCACTGCCGTGTCCTGATTGTGGGTAATATAATTCCGATGCTACCGGATTTGATATCATTTATGGTTTCGATAGCAGTTCTAATAACTCAGCTTCCGAAAGTAGTTCGATACCCAAAGATTGAGCTTTTTCCAACTTAGAACCCGCATCTTCTCCCACAACCACATAATCAGTTTTAGCACTCACAGAACTTGTGACTTTACCTCCTGCTTTTTGAATCAAATCTTTAGCTTCATCTCGTTTCAGAGCGGGCAAAGTTCCCGTAAGTACAAATGTTTTGCCAGCCAATTGTAAATTTTGGCCTGCTAAATTTGGATTTTTAACTTCTGACTGCAATTGCAAGCCCGCAGTTTTCAACCGTGCAATTAAACTTTGATTTGCCGGAACTCGAAACCACTGATAAACAGCTTGAGCAATTTCCGGCCCGATGCCGTAAACGCCCTCAATCGCTGCCGCCGATACCGCTGCTAACTCTTCCACATTGGCAAACCTTTCTGTCAGCAATTGAGCGTTGACGCTGCCGACGTGGCGGATGCCCAAACCGTAAAGTACCCGCGAATAAGGTTGATTTTTCGATTGGGCGATCGCACTTACCAACTTTTCGGCCAACTTCTTGCCCATACGCTCCAAACTCATCAATCTTTCCGCCGTCAAATCGTACAAATCCGCCGCAGAATTGAGCAGATTGCTATCAACCATCTGCTGCACCAACTTTTCCCCAACACCGTTAATATCCAGAGCATCCCGGCTGCAAAAATGAATCAGCGAACCCCTCAAAATCGCCGGACAAGATGTATTGATGCAGCGAGTAACGGCCTCTCCTTTTTCCCGAACCACAGGCTGCGCGCATTCGGGACAGCAACTAGGCATTTGGAAAAGTTGAGCATTTTGGGGGCGAAGTTCCGGCAAAACTCGCACAACTTCTGGTATAATTTCCCCAGCTTTTCTGACAATCGCAGTATCGCCAATGTGGAGATTTAGCTCGGAAAGTCGATCGCTGTTGTGGAGAGAAGCCCGCGAAACCGTCGTCCCCGCCAACTGCACGGGTTTGAGTTCCGCTACAGGGGTCAGAGCCCCGGTTCTCCCTACTTGTACGGTGACAGCTTCTACTATTGTAGGGACTTCGGCCGCCGGATACTTCAGGGCGATCGCCCAACGCGGAAACCTCTGAGTAAAACCAAGTTGTCGTTGCAGCAAAACTGAATTAATCTTAACAACAACCCCATCCGTCATGTAAGGCAAATTCCGCCGTTCAGTATCCCAATATTCGTAATACTCCCGAACCTCATCCAAAGAATAGCAAATTTTGCGATTCGGATTCACCTTAAATCCCATTCGTTGCAACAATTCCAACGATTCCCACTGCGTGTTACCCTCGTTACTTTGATCTAAATGTAGAGTATAAGCAAAGAAATCCAAGCGTCGCTTATCCACAATTCTAGAATCCAACTGCCGCAGCGTACCCGCCGCAGCATTGCGAGGATTAGCAAACAATTGTTCCCCCGCTTTTTCCCGTTCGCGATTAATTTCTTCAAACACAGCTAAGGACAAAAAAGCTTCTCCCCGCACTTCTACAACAGGCGGCGGATTATCTAAATTTAGCTTTAAAGGAATCGAGCGAATAGTTTTGACATTTTGAGTAATTTCCTCTCCCGCAATGCCGTCTCCCCGCGTCGCACCCCGAACTAAAACTCCATTTTCATAGGTTAACGCTAAAGCAGAACCGTCAATTTTCAATTCGCAAACATAGGAAACCCCCCCCAACCCCCCCTTGCTAAGGGGGGGAGTAGTTTCCCTGTTTTCCTGATTGCTAAGCCGAGGTGCATTTCCCTCTTGTCCCCCCCCTTGATAAGGGGGGGTTAGGGGGGGTGCATTTCCCTCTTGACCGGAGGTTAGGGGAGGTGCTACCCTTTGCCAGCGTTCCTGCCATTTAGCAAATTCCTCAAAATTAAAAGCATTTTCCAAACTGTAGAGAGGAATATTGTGCTTGACGCTAAAAAATTGAGTAGCAGGCTGTTCTCCCACCCGCTGAGTCGGACTTTCCGCAGTAATTAACTCAGGATAATCTGATTCTAATTCTTGCAACTGGCGATAAAGGCGATCGTACACCTCATCTGGCATAGTCGGCGCATCGAGAACATAATAAGCATAGCTAGCTTGCTGTAGCTGCTGCCTCAACTGTTGAATTTGCTGCTGGATTTCGGGTTGCATATTAATAATTTGAAAGTGTCTATTTTTTAACCGCAGACCGTAACACAAACACAGAGAATAGAGATTTTACCCCGATCTGCATCGATCTGCGGTTGTTGTTTGGACGTTTAAGATCGATTAACGATCCCAATCTTCAACTTCATAAAGGAAACGAGTTCCCCCCATCAGCTTGCGATTTGCCGAGGTACTTTGCACAAAAACCGCATACTTTTCTAGATTGCTCGGTTTGATGCGAACTGTCTCGCCCATTGGCAAACCCAACATTTCTCGCGCCGCTTCTCCTTCAAACAAATCCCCTGTCGAACGATCCATCAGCACAATTTCTTTCTTACCTTGGATAGTTTCTGTTTTAGTAAACTCATAAAACCCGCGCCCGGTTTTAAAAGCCAAACCATTCTCCAGAACAAAAGCTTTAATTGAAATCTCGTTATCTACTTCTAGAATCTGAAATCTCCCCGGTTTTACGGCTCGCAATTCTGCTGATTCGTAAACAGCAACGCCTTCCCGCTTGAGCATGGTATCAAACATCTTGTTCAATCCGCGACTCATGCGACCTTGACTGACAACTTCTTGTTCGTAAGCTTGCAGTTGTTCGTTAGATGACTGTTGGTAACAAATGGCTAAAAAGAAATCTGTAATGTATGAAAATTGGTCAAGATCGAGGTGAAAACCGCCAGATTTTTCGGCTAGTTCTTTGTAAAATAAAGTAGCGTGCTGGCGGTTGAGAGCTTGGATGCCGTAAACGGTAATCCCCATCTGTGCTAACTTATCTACTTCCTGACGCCAGTTAAGTTTTTGAGGAGTTTGAGCGGGTGCGTGCGGGATGTCGTCGCCAATTAGTACCAATGTTTTGGAATTAGTAGGAGTCCAAGAAAGTGACTGAGCTTCGTGCAAGACTAATTCATAACATTCTGGAGCATCGCCACCGCCAGTTGGCTCTACATTTTCAACAAAATTGCAAATCGTGCCGACATCGCCTGACAAATCGAGGTGTTTAGTTACGTAAGTGCTGTCAGCGTCGCAATAGTCCCCGTGAGCAATAATGCCAATGCGAATGCCAGGAATTTCATCGAGCAGTCTCGTTACCGTCTCTTTGATTTTCCGACGAACTTGCGTCAAGCAAGGGTACATACTGCCAGTTGTATCAAAGCTAAAAACGACTTCAATATTGTTGGTTGCCATGACCTAACTCTCCCTAACAAACAAGGATTTATTACAGGACTAAGTAAGGCAAACTGGCACAATTAGTAAGGTGCGTCAGAACTGAAAACCCTCGATAATCGTTCCTTAACTTCGTCTGACGCACCCTACAATTCGATTTGAATGTGACACGCTTGCCTTAGTCCTGTATTAGCTATATTATATCAAAAAAAGCGAGTCAGCAACTAGGTTAAAATATTTTCCCTAATTTTGGCTCGCTCGATTGGCTTCAGCGTAAGGCTGGTTACTCAATCACAAATTCAGGTCGGGAAACTCAGTAAATTTCTTCCGATCCCCCGACATGGAAGGTTGAAGATTCTCAGTATCTTTTTCGCCATTTAAGTTGCCATTGGCGCGGGATTTTATTAATTCTTGAGCGTTCGTCTTGTTGAAAGCGATGGGTTCAGCGTGTTCTACCTGAAACACGTTAGCGTAGAGGTTGGCAATAATCTGTTTGCCTCCCTGGGTCAATTCCAAGTAGTTCAAAGCTGCTGGAATGTAGGGAAAAACTCCGTTCCAATAAAACTTGGCGTAATTTTGCCGCAAATCTCCTGGAGACTTGTAGCCCAAGATTTTATTAGTGCCGACTTCCTCAAATTCGTAGAACAGGGCACTTATTTTTCGCAGGTAATTGGGATCGCTCAACTGACCGATCAAATCTGCGGCCCTAGCGAGTCCAGAATAATTGTTTCTGTCTTGATGAGTTTCGCTAGCAGGAACTGGGAAGCGAGTCAATTCAATATTGCGCTTGATTTGTTCGGCATCGATTAATGTGTGGCCGCCGAAGCGTTCGTCAATTACGAGTTTTCCTCGATCGACATGATAAGCAGTTAAACTGGCAGAAGTGGCGCCGATCGGCACAGAAACCATGCCCCCGTCAATACCCGTAGCGTAGAGTCCCACAGCTTCTTGGTCTTGGCGGCAAACACCTTTCACGTAGCCGATATCGTGGCACAGCAGCGAGATCAAGTAGTGCAGCCAATCTTCCGGCGACACTCCCCCTTCGCGAATATGCTTGCCCCGGAGAATCTCTTGTCCCACCAAGGCCACCAGCATTGTGTGTTCCACATTGTGGTACAGAGCATCGCAGTTAGCGATATTTTCCAGGGCCATAGTCCCCGCCCAGGCGATAATTTCAGGGTAGTCAGGCTTATACTTGCCGTAGGTGCGGCGGTAGCCGGCCTGCAGCTCTTGTACAAAAGCGTCAATCAGGATAGCAGTTGCATTGAACATGATAAATTCTCTCACTCAGACGGTAGTTACAAACTCGATCGAAAATATCTTGCATAGCTGAAAAAATAATCAATGGGCATTCCAGCAGGTTTGACCCCTCGGCGTTGAATTTTAAATTTCAGCTAGCCTTGTCAAATCAGAAAATTACTTTTAGGCTATGCTTCCCACGATAACCTAATTTCCGAAGCAACAGATCGATTTTGGGTTATTAAATATTGGCGAAACAATTTAGATCGTTTCACCGACTAATTATTAGAAGTCCTAGGTGTGAAAGTTATGAACTGTCTGTTTCCGAGTCTCTCCAATGCTGCCCTTCGCACTCGGCGGTCGATCGCCCCAAGATACCTAGGATTGTTTGCATTCACGGCTGTTTGCACCGCCGCACCAGCTTGGGGAGCAGAGCGAATTTACGTAACTTACGGGCCGCTAGAAGAATCAGTTCCCATCGAATCCCTGGCACTCTTCGCCAAAGAAGGCAAAATAGACTCAAACTTGGACGGCTTTGCTCAGTACGTCAAAAAAGCACAGCTAGCTGAGATTCGCAGCGCCCTGCAAGCGAAATCTGAAATCAGCCACGTGACGATCGCCCAATTCCTCTACACGCCTCAAGGAGAAGTGCTGCTGAAACGCTTGGGGCGAGTCATTCAAACCAAAGCTCGGCAGCCCGGATTTTATGCCATCCGAGCCGCCCTGATTTTAGCAGCCTCAGATCCCGAAGGCCTGACAATACTCAACGTGCTGCGGAAATTCCCCACTTACGGCATCAGAATTGACATCGCCCGCGGCTTGGGTATCGCCAACGAGCTGACATCGCTGATCAACCGTTCCAATCAGACGATCGCCGGAGTCGCCCAGTTGTCGGAAGCACAAGCAGCCTCAGAACCCGCCATACCGCCTGCCGAAATGCTACAGCCCCAGCTACCGGGCCCCTATACTTGGAACAAATCATCGGTAACTGTGACGAGTCCAAATCGCGCTCGCACCTTTGATATGGACATTTACCTGCCGCAGGGCAGCCCGAAACCGGCCCCTGTCGTAGTAATTTCGCACGGTTTAGGTTCCGATCGCACTTCCTTCCAGTATTTAGCCAAACACCTAGCCTCCTACGGCTTTGCCGTCGCCGTCCCCGAACACCCCGGCAGCAACGCCCAACAAATCCAAAACTTAGTAACAGGCAGAGCCAAGGAAGTAGCAGAACCAGCAGAATTTGTCAACCGCCCCCTCGACATCAAAGACCTTCTGGATTATTTAACCAAACTTTCTACAACCGATCCGACTTACCAAGGGCAGCTAGACTTGCAGCGAGTGGGCGTCATCGGCCAGTCTTTCGGCGGCTATACGGCTTTAGCATTAGCCGGGGCGGGGATTAATTTTGCACAGCTAGACCAAGATTGCCGGCTCGACGAAAACGACACTTGGAACCTCTCCCTGCTGTTGCAGTGCGGCGCCCGGGGCCTAGAGCGCAACCAGTACAATTTCGGCGACCCGCGCGTCAAAGCTGCGATCGCCGTCAACCCGATCGTCAGCAGCATTCTCGGCGAAACAAACCTCAGCAAAATCAAAATCCCAGTCATGGTAATCGGAGGCAGCGCCGATACCGTCGCCCCCGCTTTGCTCGAACAAATTCAACCGTTCACTTGGCTGACATCGCCCAACAAATATCTGGTACTGATGAGAAACGGGACTCACTTCTCAACGATCGAGGATTCCCCTCAAAGCCTATTTCTACCACCACCAGAGGTCATCGGGCCCGAACCAGCTTTAGCCCGCCGCTACCTCAGCGGACTCAGCCTAGCTTTCATGGAAAGCTATTTGAACAACAAATCAAATTTCCGCCCGTATTTGGAGCCATCCTACGCTTTAAGCATCTCCCGAGACACTCTCGGACTGAGAATTTTGCGATCGCTCACCCCGCAGCAACTCCAGCAGTTCAGCAGTGCTCCACCTCCTCGCAGCCCGGCCTCTCCACCTCCGATCGCTCCAGTTTCTCCAGATCCGGTAGCTCCGGTTCGTTAGGGTGTTATATCAATTCCGGCTGCACCGGAATTGATATGAAGTATTTTTAATGGGGTTGAACCGCCACTAGAATTTGTCCCGCTGTCACCGTTTGCCCCTTTTCACAAAACAATTCGGCAACAGTCCCCGCAACATCAGCAGTAATAGCAATTTCCATTTTCATCGCTTCCAAAATTAACAGGCGATCGCCCTCTGCAACCGCATCTCCAACATTAACCAGCACCTGCCAAACATTGGCCGAAACGTGAGCGACAACAGCCTCACAACCGATCGGCAAAGTAACCTCCGCCGCCGTTTCAGAACCCACATCCGCCGAGGATTCTGCCGCAGCTTCAGCGTCAAATTCCCCGGATGCGGCCCAGCGATCGCGCTCTGCATTAAATGCGGCCTGCTGCTGCGCTTTAAACTCAGCCGCACTGCTAGCAATAGAATGCAAAAACTCATTGTATTCTCTCAAATTAAAAGTGATTTCCTCAACCTTTAATTTAAACTTCCCTTCGATAAATTCTTCCCGACAGCGGTGCAATTCCTCATGAGAAACCGGATAAAATCGGATTTGGTCAAAAAAGCGCAAAAGCCAAGGTTTACCAGACTGGAAATCCGCCGTTTGTTTGAACCGATTCCACATTTGCACCGTGCGGCCGACAAATTGATAACCTCCGGGCCCTTCCATCCCGTAAACGCATAAATACGCGCCGCCAATGCCAACTGCATTTTCAGGAGTCCAAGTGCGGGCGGGATTGTATTTAGTAGTAACCAAACGGTGGCGCGGATCGAGGGGAGTTGCGACGGGCGCGCCTAAATAAACGTCTCCCAAACCCATCACTAAATAGCTAGCATTAAATACAATTTCTCTGACTTGTTCGATGCTGTCAAGCCCGTTTATGCGGCGAATAAACTCAATATTGCTGGGACACCAAGGTGCATCCGATCGCACAGACTGCATATATTTTTCAATGGCCAACAGCGTCGATTCATCTTCCCAAGATAAAGGCAAGTGCACAATTCGCGCCGGCACTTCCAAATCCTCGATCGCCGGAAGTTCCGCCTCCGCCGCAATCAGCGCCTGCATTAGCTGCTGTTGCGAAATCTGACGGCCCTCAAAGTGAATTTGGAGCGATCGCATTCCCGGCACTAATTCGATAACACCAGGCAACGGCTTTGCTTTCAACCGTTCCATCAATGCGTGCGCCCGAAAACGCAAATTTAAATCCAGCACCAACGGGCCGTATTCAACTAGAATATATTTATCCCCAGCCTGACGGTAAGTAACAGCAACCTGTCCCGGAGATTCTGGAATTTCGTGCAAAATTGGAGAAGCGGGAACTGCGGGCAATTCCTCCGCATTTTCCCCAAAAACAGACAAACAAAAAATAGTAAGTTGCCTATTTTGTGCTATTTCCCGCTGCAAAGCTTCAGCAAAACTCAAACAGTGAAAGCGAATGCTGTCACCCGGTTTTAGTTGCCCGATTTTCCACAATTCCGACTGCACAATAGTAGCAGGACAGACAAAACCTCCCAAACTCGGGCCGTCAAGACCGAGAATTACAGGCATATCGCCCGTAAAATCGATCGTGCCGATCGCATAAGCATTATCGTGAATGTTAGACGGGTGCAAACCCGCTTCTCCCCCGTCTTGACGCGCCCAGGTGGGCTTCGGGCCGATCAGCCGAATACCCGTCCGCGTCGAGTTGTAATGCACCTGCCATTCTGTAGAGAAAAACATTTCAATGTCTGACTCAGTAAAGAAATCCGGCGCGCCGTGAGGCCCGTACAAAACGCCAATTTCCCAATTATTGCTGTAGATGGGAATTAGTTCGGGAGGCAAAGATAATTCCGCTTCCAGAGTGGCAGTTTGATGCAGTTTCAACACATCTCCCGGACGCAGCGTGCGGCCCGCGTGTCCGCCAAATTTGCCCAGTACAAAAGTTGATTTGCTGCCCAAATACTCAGGTACATTAAAGCCGTGCTTTACCGCTAAATAAGTGCGGTAGCCGCCGCCTTCAATGCCTTTTAACTTGAGGATGCTGCCAGCTTTTACGGGAATTGCCGTCCAAAACGGCACCGATTCGCCGTTTAGCGTTCCCTTCATAATTGCACCGGTTAAACTAATAACTGTATCGGCATTAAAGCGCAGAGTTGGGCCTGTAGCTGTGAATTCCAATCCTGCTGTCGATTCGGGATTTCCTACTAAACGATTTGCCGATCGAAATGCCAGATGATCCATCGGCCCAGAAGGTGGCACACCAACATCCCAATAGCCAATCCGCCCCGGATAATCTTGAATGCTGCTGTAGGTTCCCCCATCCAATACGTCGATCGTTAAAGGGGCGTATTCAAAAGAGTTTAAAAAGCGCGTGCTCAGTTCGCCCCCGTTGAATGTGGAATCGTCCAAAATCTGGCGGAGGTAATCTAAATTAGTTTCAATTCCCGCTATTTCACTGGCATCTAAAGCAGCTTTTAGTTTTACGATCGCCTGTTCTCTATTATCACCGCAAACGATTACTTTGGCTAGCAGCGGATCGTAAAAAGGAGTAACCTCCGTGCCGGTTTCTATCCAACTGTCGCAGCGGACGTTTTCGGGAAACGCAACTTGATTCAGCAACCCGGAACTCGGCTGAAAATTCTTGCCGGCATCTTCCGCATAAATTCGCACCTCAATTGAGTGTCCCTGCGGCCGATAGCGGTACTCTTCCAGGGGGAACAAATCTCCCGAAGCCTGTTTTACCATCCACTCAACGAGGTCGATGTTGTTGACAGCTTCAGTAACGCCGTGTTCAACTTGCAAGCGCGTGTTGACTTCCAAAAAATAAAACTGTTTCGCATCGACATCAAATACAAATTCAACAGTACCCGCTGACTGGTAATTTACCGCTTTTCCCAACCGCACGGCTGCACCGTACAACTGATTTCGCTGTTCGTCGGTAATAGCAGGGGCGGGGGTTTCTTCAATTACTTTTTGATTGCGCCGCTGCACCGAACAATCTCGCTCGCCCAAGGCTATGACATTGCCTTTGCCATCTCCAAATATTTGGACTTCAATGTGCCTGGCTGTTTGAATGTATTTCTCTAAAAAAACGCCGCTTTGTTTAAAATTGCTTTGACTAAAACGCTGTACTTTTTCAAATGCTTCTGCCAAATCTCGATCGCCAAAACAAGCCTGCAAACCGATGCCGCCGCCGCCTGCGGTACTTTTGAGCATCACCGGATAGCCGATCGCCCCAGCCGCTTTTTCCGCATCCTCTAAACTTGCTAAAAGTTCGCTTCCGGGAGTTAGCGGCACTTGATTTGCAGCGGCTATTTCCCGCGCGGTGTGCTTCAATCCAAAGCAGCGCAACTGAGTCGGAGTCGGGCCGATAAATGCAATATTTTCGCTTGCACAAGCTTCGGCAAATTCAGCATTTTCGCTCAAAAAGCCGTAACCCGGATGGATAGCTTGAGCTCCTGTTTCGCGCGCAACTTCGAGAATGCGATCGAAGCGCAAATAACTCTCGGCTGCGGCGGCTGCACCGATACAAACGGCTTCGCTGGCGGCGAAAACGTGCTTGGCGCGGGCGTCGGCTTCCGAATATACTGCTACCGAAGCAATTCCGAGGCGATCGAGGGTGCGGATAATTCGGCAGGCAATTTCACCGCGATTGGCAATCAAAACTTTGTTAAACATTAGGGTAATTTGTAATTTGTAATTTGTAATTGATAATTGGTAATTGCTAATGGGCAATCGATTCTTCAGTCCTCTTTAGAGGACTTTAGCTATTAGCCAGGGGTTTAAACCCCTGGCGGTTTCTGGCGGGGATGCAGCTACAAACTATACCGCATCCCAAACAATCAACTGAATCGGCGTAGGATTGTAAGCATTGCAAGGATTGTTCATTTGCGGGCAGTTAGAAATAGCAACCAGCGCGTTCATTTCAGCTCGCAAATCAACTGTACTTCCCGGCTCGGAGATGCCGTCAACAATTTCAAGCGTGCCATCTTCGCTAACCGGAACATTCATAAAGAAGTTGATATTGCTGACTAAATCTCGCTTGCCCAAACCGTAGGGAAGAATTGCGGCGAGGAAATTTTCAACACAGGCGTGCTGGTATTTTTTATCTAGCCCAAACCGCACCGAATTGCTCTCGCAGCTACACGCGCCGCCGGAGGTATCGTGTCGGCCGCAGGAGTCAGCAATTATGGTCATAATGGCTCGCCCTTCGTTAGAAATGAGTTGGCTGTTTGTAGTGACAAAGATGTTGCCTTGATTGACGATCGTATCGGGGGCGCTGTAGCGTTCGGAAGGGTCATCGGCATTGTAAACTAAAAAATCTACTGCTTGATTTCCGCCTAAATCTACAATGCGGAGAATCTGTCCTTTTTTGATGACGCGAGACCAAGGATATCTGGCGGCTAAAACTTCGTTGTAAATTGCTGTTTCTGGATCTAGGGCTTGTTGGGTAGTTGCAGTCATGGTTCACTTTTTGTGATGGAAGTGCAGAATTTTTCCCCGCAGATTTATGCGGATAAGATTGAGTTGTGGAATCGGGTTTATTGCAGGAACAAAGCATCGGTGTTGATGAAGCCGCGCACGGCTTGCGGGTTGGCGGTGCGGCACAAGTCGTCTGGTGCGGGTGCGGGGGATTTCACAATCTGAATTTGGATGGGTTTTGGATCGTAAATTGAACCAGGATGCAGGATGTGGGGGCAGTTAGAGATAATGGTCAATACGTTTATTTCGGCTCGCAAATCGATAAAACTACCCGGTTTTTCGCAGCCTTCGCGAAACTCCATCGTGCCTTCTGGTTTGACGGCAATGCGAGTAAATAAGTTGAGGTTGGGCATGATATCTTTTTTGCCCAATCCCCACCGAGTTAGGGCTTTGAGGAAGTTGTCACGGGAGTTTTTCCAGTCTCCTTCGCCGTATTTTTTACTGTTGCTAATGGCGTTGCTGCATCCTGCTAGCAAATCGTGACAGCCGGAGGTGTCTTGGGTGATAGAAAATAGGATGCGTCCCATGTCTGTGTAGAGCACCATGCCTTGTTTGAGAAAGGCATTGAATTGAATTTTGGCTGTGTCTGCTGCGTTGAAACGTTCGATCGCATTGTCGGCGTTGTAGCACAGCATGGAAACGCCGCGAGATCCTTCTAAATCGGTGATTCGCAGGGTGTTTCCCCGCTTGATGACCCCCGACCAGTACGCGCCGCCCGGTACGGTTTCTTGGATTAATACGAGGCTTGAATCAATTTCTGAGTTTGTGTCGATCGATAGTTGCACCATGAGTTCCTCCTGATGTATTTAAGTAGGTTAGCAAAACAAAATAATAGTATTTTGTAGCTGCAAAACACGCACTCTCCGAATGTAAAATTTATCTCCACTGATATCTTGCACCATTCTCAAGAACAGGCAAGATGCCTGTTCCACAAGAAAATTTAGTCTTTGTGGAACAGGCATCTTGCCTGTTCCTAAATAGGTAATTGACATGGTGCAAGATGTTGAGTTTCCACTTACTTAGGTTTGCAGTTGAACTCTTGGCGCAGGCCCAAAAAGTGCAACTACAAACCTATTTCTATTTAAGCAGCCATTGCAACTGCTTCCTGTCCGTGTTTCCGCATCAAATCCATGAGTTCGTCGCGGTAATCGTGGAATTTGGCGTGGCGTTTAACGCTGGGAGTACGATCGGGCAAATTAATCGACATTTCCTTTCTCACTGTACCGGGACGAGCACCCAAAGCATAAATCCGATTGGAAAGAAACACCGCTTCTTCGACATCGTGGGTAATCATAAAGATTGTAATCTGAGTGCGGCGCCACAAATCGAGCATGAATTCGTGCATCGATTCTTTAGTGTGGATATCCAATGCGCCGAAAGGTTCATCCATTAATAACACTTTAGGTTCAGAAGCGAGGGCGCGGGCGATCGCCACCCGCTGTTTCATCCCGCCCGACAATTCCTTCGGTAGCGACGAAGCAAACTGCGTCAATCCTACCACACTCAAATAA
The DNA here is from genome assembly GCF_036700565.1 of Microcoleus pseudofavosus SVA1_A4. Classification (NCBI taxonomy): domain Bacteria; kingdom Bacillati; phylum Cyanobacteriota; class Cyanophyceae; order Oscillatoriales; family Microcoleaceae; genus Microcoleus; species Microcoleus pseudofavosus. The sequence goes on along the minus strand of NZ_JAUBPE010000011.1, from coordinate 106,284 downwards.
TAGCTAGCTTGTTCGCGCCGCTTTTTCTTGGACACGCCTTGAAGTTTGAGGCCAAACTCGGCATTTTCCTGCACGTTCATCCAAGGATAAAGAGTGTAATGCTGAAATACCATACCTCGATCCGGCCCAGGCGAAACAACTTCCTTGCCGTCAATTTTTACTTCCCCTGTTGTCGGCTTGTCCAATCCCGCAATCTGCCTCAACAGAGTAGATTTGCCCGAACCGGATGCGCCTACCGCGCAGATAAATTCGCCTTGCTTGATGCTCATGTTGATGTCCTTAAGGACAACTAATTTACCGTTTTTCGTTTCAAAGTTTTTGTGCAGATTGTTGATTTCCAGAAACATGAGTTTATCCTCTGTAATTTAAGTAAAAAATTGATTTTTTCATTCCCAAAATCTGTAAATTTTAGGACTAACAACGATATCTAGCGTGGGTTTCAATTTTATTTTACACCACTGCCTTCTTCCTTCTTCCTTCTTCCTTCAACATCTGCTTACTGTTTCTGACTTGACCATTTACAAGAAACCCGCAGCAGATATTGAAAAAGCAAGTCAAAAGTCAGTCCGATCGCCCCAATGACAATCAGCCCCACAAAAATTTCATCGGTTCGCAGAAATCGACCGGCGACACTGATCCGGCGGCCTAAGCCTTCGGTGGCGGCAATCAATTCCGAGACGATTACCAATTGCCAAGCCGCAGCTAAGTTGATGCGGCTTGCATCAAGAATTCCCGGCAAAACGTGAGGAAAAATAACTTGAGTGAGGATTTCCCAGCGATTGCCGCCCAACATATAAGTAGCTTCGATCAAGTCTTTTGGAACAAACTTGACTGTATCCATCACCATCAGCGAATTGAAGAAAAAGACACCGATAAAGATCAGGGTAATTTTGGGTTCTTCGCCGATTCCCAAGTAGAGAATTAGTAGGGGAATGAATGCTGGTGCGGGCATATATCGCATCAAGCCGAACATGGGTTCCAGCAAGGCGCGAATACTGGGAAAACTGCCCATCAGCACGCCAATTGGTATGGAAAAAACCAAGGCGAACAGAAAGCCCACTCCCACCCGCCACAAACTCGCTACCGTGTCTTTCAAAAGTTCGCGAGTGTTCCACAGCCGCCCAAATGCCTCTAAAACTTTGGCGGGGGAAGGCAAAAATTTGGGGTCTACGTTAGCGAAGGTTGTTACTAGCCACCACAGCAGCAGCGGCAGTGCGATCGATGTTACCGTTAACCCAATATTGAGGGGTTGTGGTATCTCTTCCGCAATCCGCCAGAAAACGGTGGGATTTAGGCTTTTTTGCTTGAGGTGAGATTGGATCGATCGGGGTTCGGGATTTGGTGCCATGATTTAATTGCAGAACGGTTGATCGAGTAATTTGAGTAGCTTTTGGGATTTAAAAAAGGAATATTTTTGAAATTTTATTTTCTGTGTAAAATGGAACTTTTGCCTTCTAACTTTTACCTTCGGAATAAGCTTTTATAAAGCGATCGTCAAATAACTTGCTGACATCGGGTTGGGTTTTTGCTAAATTTACATCGACGAGGAATTTAGTCATTTCTGCCGCCGCAAACTGCAATGATGTCATGTCATTGCCCGGTTGGAAAGCTTTCAAGTTTTCCTCAACCGTAAATATCTTAGTGCCGTTTTCATATTCTTTGTATTCCTCGACGCTGACTCCGGCGCGGTTTGCGAGAATTTGGTAAGATTTCTCTTTATTTGCTTTCATGTATTCTAATGTTGCGAACCATGAATTGACCAGGGCTTGCACTCGATCGGGGTGTTCGCCGATAAACTTTCGCGTGAATACCAAATGGTCGGAAATCGCCCCCGGAAAGTCTTTGGAACTAAACAGTTCCTTGCTGTTCGAGCGTTTTAATGCCTGCGTGGTAAATGGCGCAAATACTGCTACCGCATCGACTTGTCCTCCGACGAAAGCTGCCGCAGCTTTGCCAGTTTCCAGCGGTACAAATTGAATATCCCGCACTGATAAACCTGCTTTTCTCAGCCCTAACAATAAGAGAAAGTGATCGACTGTACCTTCTTCAGCAGCCACTTTTTTCCCTTTTAAATCGGCAACGGAATTGATGCCTTCGGCGACAATCACTTTGTCATTTCCCGTCGAGTTGTCGTTGACTAAAACAATTACTTGGTCGGCGCCGCCTGATATGGAGTTTACTGTATCGCCGAGGGTTTGGCTGTTAGCATTTATCTGTCCTGCTGTGAGGGTGCTGATCGATTCTAAGTAGCCGTCAAACCATTTTAAATCTACAGGAACATTGTTGGCTTCAAATATCTTTTGTTCTTTGGCAATTTGCCAAGGAAACCAGCCGGGCCACGCGCTGAATCCGAGGCTAACTGCATCAGCACTTACTGAAGAAGCTGCTTCGCTTTCTGTCGTGGTTTTTATATAAATTGCCGGGTTGACGCAGCCGACAGCGAAAAACAAGGTGATGAAAAATATGGCGCAGTAGGATAGGGGCGATCGCATTATTTTTGGGGAGCAATATCGGATATTCATAGCATATTCTGGTTGCTGGTTAAATGTGAATATGTCGATCGAGCTTTTGCACCTTCGCTGGCTTCCTTAGCTTCCGCAAACCCCCTTGATATACAAGGATAAAGCCCGAGAGCTAACGAACCGAGTCTTGCTGACCGATCGCGTTTCTCCCGGGCTTTTATCCCGCCGTGTAACTGGCTAGTGTTCCCCTCAAATTAATAAAATATTGGGATGACCAGTCTGCTTCTCTCGGACCAGCACTTGAACTTTCTAAGCTGAGTTAGAAACTGATTCAAATCGGAACCCTAGAAGCTGTTAAATTTTTTCGGTTTTTGCCTGTATAAGTCCTGTTTGCAACCCAAGGAGTTATTCGAGACTGTTGGTAACAGCAATGCACTTAGCTTTTTGAAAGGTAAGCATACTGTAGGGTGCAATCCTACTAGATTGGTACGTTTCAAACGGTAACAGCAAACTTGATAATAAAATGTGTAAAATGTTACAAAAAATGGTTTTTCTCGGATTTGTCAAATTAAGGTTTTTAGCAGATTAAACCGGGCGGTTGGAAATCGCGAAGTTTACGGGCACACAGACTTGCACCCGCAAGGCAAGGGTTGAATATTTTTTGAGAAATATTTCGATCGCCCTAGACTAGATGCGGAGGCGATCGACAATGCGGTAAACTAACATCCTATTTGTAATAACTGAGATGTTCCACCATTCTCAATAAGCCTTTTATGGGCGGGCAGGATGCCCACCCCACAAGAAGAAAGAAATACACTCTTTGTGGAACAGGCATCTTGCCTGTTCTTGAGAATGGTACTCTTCGGTGAGTAATAACGATCGCCAAACACAGCCTGTGAAGTAATTTCTTCAATCGAAAATCGAAAATCGAAAATCGATCGATCGCCCAGCAAAGCCTGTAAACCCAATTGTTCAATCTAAAATCTAAAATCTAAAATCTAAAATCGACTGACGGTGCATTATGGAAAAATTTAACTACAGCAACAGTCTCGACATTCATTCGCTGCTCGATCGCTACCGCACCGGCTCGCTCGCGCCTGCAGATGCGATCGCCAGCGTGTACGATCGGATCGAACGCTATGCAGATCCGGCAGTATGGATTTATTTAGCACCGCTGGCGGAAACCCTCGAACGCGCCAAAGCCTTGCAAAACCTAGACCCGCAGCAGTTGCCACTCTACGGAATACCTTTTGCGATCAAAGATAATCTCGATTGGGCGGGCGTTCCCACTACGGCGGGATGTCCGCAGTTTGCTCGCACTCCAGCGCGATCGTCCGCAGTCGTAGAGCGCCTGTGCGCGGCAGGTGCGATCGCGATCGGCAAAACAAACATGGATCAGTTTGCCACAGGATTAGTGGGAACCCGCACGCCTTATGGAGTTTGCCGCAATCCGTTCGATCGGCACTACATCCCGGGCGGATCGAGTTCCGGTTCCGCAGCAGCAGTCTCCGCCGGATTGGTGAGTTTTGCCCTGGGTACCGATACCGCAGGCTCGGGGCGGGTTCCCGCTGCTTTTACCAACATTGTCGGGCTGAAGCCAAGTTGCGGCTCGCTCAGCACTCGCGGCCTGCTGCCGGCGGTGCGATCGCTCGATTGCGTTTCTGTGTTCGCTCTCACCTGTGCGGATGCGGCCTCCGTGCTGCAAGTAGCCAGCGGTTTTGACGCTGAGGATGCGTTTTCTCGTCGCCCAGAAACGAAAGTTTTGCCGGATTTTTCCCGCTTGCGGGTGGGGGTTCCCCCAGACGGCGAACTCGAATTTTTCGGGAATGCAGAAGCCGAACAGCGCTACCGAGAGGCGATCGCGCGCTTGCAATCTTTGGGCTGCACGATCGCACCTATTGACTTCAAACCATTTGCGGATGCTGCCGAACTGCTCTACGGCGGGCCTTGGGTAGCAGAAAGGTTGGCCGCGATCGGCGATTTCCTCGACGCGCACCCAGAGGATATCGATCCGATCGTGTACGAGATTATCAGCGGCGGCAAACGCTACGATGCAGTCTCTGCCTACCGCGCGTCGTACCGATTGGCCGAACTCCGCAAGCTTGCAGAAATTCAGTGGGAGTCAATGGATGTTTTGGCTGTTCCCACGACAGGCACGATTTATACTGTGGCAGAAGTTGCAGCCGAGCCGATCGCGCTCAACACCAATCTCGGGCGCTACACGAACTTTGCAAATTTGCTCGATTTGTGCGCGATCGCAGTTCCCAGCGGGTTTCAAAGCAGCGGATTGCCCGCAGGATTGACACTGATGGCTCCTGCGTGGCACGATTTATCGCTCTGCAGCCTGGGATCTGCTTTCCACGATCGCTTGGGGGGAACTTTGGGCGCAACCGACCTGCCGCTGCCAACCCTCCCGGAACCCGCCATCGCCGCCAAACCTTCCTCAGAAGAACGAGTCAAAATAGCCGTGGTTGGCGCTCATTTGAGCGGTGAGCCGCTGAATTATCAACTAATCGAGCTCGGAGGCATTTTGGTTCGCGCCTGCCGTACCAGCCCGATTTACAAGCTGTACGCTTTGACGGGAACTGCTCTGGGCAAGCCGGGATTGGTGCGTCAGATAGAGGGCGGTAGCGCGATCGAGGTGGAAGTTTGGGAGTTGTCGATCGCGGCTTTCGGCGGATTTGTCGCTAAAATTCCCCCGCCCTTGGGAATTGGTACGCTGGTGTTGGAGGACGGCTCCACGGTGCAGGGCTTTTTGTGCGAATCTTATGCTGTGGCGGGTGCGATCGATATTTCCGATCTCGGCGGTTGGCGAGCTTATAACTTCCGCTTTTAAGCTAAGTTAGAATTGCAAATTTTTACGCATCTCCACAATCATGCCAACAGCAGTACCATCACAGCCAATTCCCAGAGTCACAACCCCAACCCCCACCACCGGTACGAGTCCCGGAGGGGCAGCTAGCGGCAGGAGAGGCACTAGCGGCCCCGACTCCATCAGCGGTACTGCGGGCGCTGACTTGATATTTGGTTTGGGCGGCCCTGACAGCATTTTCGGCTTGGCGGGAGACGATAGCCTGTACGGTGGCGACGGTGACGACTCCGTGCGGGGTGACGCTGGCAATGATTTGCTGTTCGGCGGTGCCGGCCGCGACAGCGTTTTGGGCAGCGAGGGCGACGATACTTTCTACGGTGGCAAAGGTTCTGACTCGGTAAGCGGCGACGATGGCAACGATCTGCTGTTTGGCAACCAAGATAGCGATACTTTGTTGGGAGGCGCGGGCAATGATACTTTGTTTGGGGGGGCCGGCGACGACTCGCTGGTTGGTGGGATTGGCGATGACTGTTTATCGGGCGATCGCGGCCGAGATACTTTAACTGGCGGCGTCGGAAACGATACTTTTGCGATCGGGCGTTTGGCAGACGGGGATGTGATTGCAGATTTTACTGATGGTACGGATCGAATTCGCTTGAGTGCCGGCCTTACCTTTGGCGAACTCACCATTTCCGCTGGGGCCGGAACTTCGCCGAGTACAATTATTCAGCTTACAAGCACCAAGGAAACTCTGGCTACTTTATTCGGAGTTGCCAACACTTCTATCAGTCAGGCGGACTTTATTTTTTAATTGGGAATTGTTGACGGTTGACTGTTAACTGTTGACTGTTAACTGTTGACAGGAAAGCTAATAACAACAGACAACTAACAACTAACAACTGACAACTGACAACTAACAACTGACTAATGACTACTGACGGTTTTCTCAATCTCAACAAACCTGCGGGCATGACTTCTCACGACTGCGTGGGGCGAGTGCGCCGGCTATTGAAACTCAAGCGAGTCGGACACGGAGGAACCCTCGATCCTGCTGTGACTGGCGTTTTGCCGATCGCCCTGGGCAAAGCAACCAGACTGCTGCAATTTCTCCAACACAATAAAGCTTACGAAGGTACGATTCGGTTTGGCTTAACTACCGCTACGGACGATTTGGAAGGAGAAATTATCCATTCTCGGCCTGTGCCGGAGTTGAGTTTAGAAAAAGTGCAATCTGCACTGCCAAGTTTCCTAGGAAAAATCGAGCAATTTCCGCCGATTTTTAGTGCGGTTCAGGTGGGAGGAAAACGCCTTTACGAGTTAGCTAGAAAAGGCGAAACGGTGGAAGTTGCTGCTAGGAATGTTGAGGTTTTTCGACTGGAAATCTTGGATTGGCGATCGGGGGATTTTCCTGAATTGGATTTGGCGATCGCCTGCGGGGCCGGTACTTACATTCGGGCGATCGCGCGGGATTTGGGCGCACTGTTGAATGCAGGCGGTACTTTGGCTTGTTTGACTCGCACCGAAAGCAGCGGTTTCTCGATCGACCAAAGTCTCAGTTTTGAAGAATTAGAACTGCAATTGCAGGAGAATAACTTCTGCCCGATTTTGCCATCGGCGGTTTTGGGACATTTAGGGGCGATCGTCCTTTCTCCTGAATATACCAAACGCTGGTTTCAAGGTCAGCGCCTCCCGATCGCAGAAATTATGGAAAATAGGAAAGTAGAAAAAAATCCCTCCCTTTCCTCATCTTCTCCCTTGCAGGTTTATAATGAAGATGGTCAATTTTTAGGTATCGGTCAAGTAGTTACTTCAGATACAAGTAGCATCTTGGCTCCTCAAATTGTGTTTTAGCTATCCAAGAGGCAAAAAATGAAAATAGGTATAATTGGCGCTGGAAATGTTGGCGGAACTCTGGGACGCATTTTAACCCAAAAAGGTCATGAAATTGTATTTGGTGTCAGAGACCCACAGAGTTCTAAAGTGCAGTCTGCTGTAGAATCTACAGGAGGGAAAGCACTAGCAGCTAGGGTTCAGGAAGCTGCAAGTCACGGAGAAGTTTTGATATTAGCTACGCCTTGGAATGCCACCCAAGAGGCGATCGCGGCTGCGGGAAACTTGACTGGCAAAATTATTATTGACGCTACGAATCCGATCGAAATGACTCCCGCTGGACTTGCTGCCGGACTGACGATCGGCTACACTACTTCCGCCGCAGAAGAAATTGCTAAATGGGCACCAGAAGCGCTGGTTGTTAAAGCTTTTAACAACATTGGCGCAAGCTGTTTTGAAAATTTGCAGTTCGGCTCGCAAACAGCAACTGCGTTTATTTGCGGAGACGATGTAGAGGCGAAGAAGATTGTAACTAATGTCGCGCAAGACATCGGATTTGAGGTGATTGATGCGGGGGATTTGAAGCAAGCTCGATTGCTAGAACCGCTGGGGATGCTGTGGATTCACCTAGCTTTTAGTGGCATGGGACAAGATTTTTCGATTAATCTAATCAAGCGCTGAGGCCACAATTGTGAAAATATTGCCGATCGGATTAATCCGAGGCTACAAAATGGGGATTTCTCCTTATTTGCCTAACGCCTGTAGATTTCACCCAACTTGTTCGCAATACGCGATCGAAGCCATAGAAAGATTTGGGGCGGCCCGCGGCGGCCGGATGGCAATTGGGCGGATTTTGCGCTGTCATCCTTTTCATCCTGGGGGTTACGATCCCGTACCTCCCAAAGATAGCGAGGGGAATTAGTTATTAGTGAGAAGCAGGATTTTAGTGATTAGTTAATAGTGCACAGAGGCGCTGCATCCTCATGGCTAAAACTCCCGAGGGGAATCACTCCCTGATGCGGTTAAACTCGTAGCATTAGTTGTTTTTTTTTACCCAAATTCAGTAATATTACTGTTCTCTTCCACAACTGGGCAGCTATATAATAGTAGAAACAGAGTACAGGGGATGCGAGTGAATATGTCTGCTACCGCAATCGGGTACAAAATGTTGTCTCATACTTTGGCAGTCCTTAGCCAGAAACAAGCAACGGGGAAACTGCTGTTAGAGCAAGGGGAACAACAGTGGCAACTTTACTTTTTTCGGGGTAGTTTGGTTTATGCCACAGGAGGAGCGCACAGAGCGAGGCGCTGGTACAGGGCGATCGGGCAACACTGTCGAAACTTTCAAGTGGATCTCAGAGACCTCGAAGCTGGGGAACTGTGGGAATATCAACTGATAGAGCAAGGGTTAGCTGCCAGCGAAATGAGTGTGGAACAAGCTAAGGCGATCGTCCACAGCAGCGTTTCCGAAGTGTTCTTTGCTCTGATCGGTCAATCGGGTTTGCGCCGGGAGTGGCGTCCGTCAGAAAAATATTTTTCTAAAATTATCTCTTCTTTGGTGCTGTCTTTAACGGAAGTAGAGCAAATTCTGTGCTCTACAGAACAACTTTGGCACAAGTGGAAAGCAATGGGTTTGTGGCTGGTAGATCCAGAACAAGCACCGCTTTTAAAAGCGTCGGCCCAGTTGCAGCAACATCGATTTAGTTCTAATTCTTTGATAGCTTTGACTAACGTCTTTAACGGCGAGAATACTCTTTGGGATATTGCATTTAAGAAAAAGCAGTGCGTGACAGTGGCAACTCGCGCTTTAGTTAATTACATCAAGCAGGGTTTAGTAAATTTCCGAACTGTACCAGACTTACCTTCGCCTATAGAACAGTGGCGCCTTGCCGCGGCGATGTCCCGGCCGGGTCGCCCTTTGATTGCCTGTATCGACGACAGTCCGACAGTATGCGAATTTTTAGAGCAAATTTTATTGCCGGCGGGGTATCGAGTCCTAAAAATTCAAGACCCGATGCAGGGAGTGGGCATCATCGCCAAACACAAGCCTGGTTTAATTTTTATGGACGTGGTGATGCCGAAGACAAGCGGCTTTGCTTTGTGCAATTTTTTGCGAAAAACACCGGCTTTTCGGGAAACTCCGATCGTGTTTTTGACCGGTCAAGACAGTATAATTGACCGCACGCGAGCGAAATTTACAGGTGCTTCCGATTTTTTGAGCAAGCCACCCAATCCAGAACAGGTTTTGCAAGTAGCTGACAAGTATTTGAAGGTAAAAGGCGATCGCAACCCTTTAGCAATTCGTCGCCCTGATTTAATGAATTCGCACCAACTTACATTTGCAAATTCTTGAACGGAAATTAATGAATAAAAGAACCCCTTGTAGGGTGCGTCAGTTCCTGACGCACCCTACAACTATTGTACAATAAAGACGCAACCGAATTTAATATAATTAATTATGAGTGATGTTATGAGCGATCGCACCCCGCAGGTAAGCGTAGTAATTCCGGCTTACAACTGCGCGGATTACGTCGGCCAAGCCGTAGATAGCGTTCTCCACCAAACCTATACTGACTGGGAAATTATTGTCATAGACGACGGTTCCAAAGATGATACGAGATTAGTTTTAGAGAAATACGGCGATCGAATTCGCTACATTTACCAACAAAATCAAGGAGTTTCGATTGCCCGAAATCGCGGCATCGAGCTAGCGCGAGGAGAATTCATCGCCTTTCTCGATGCTGACGACTACTTTTTCCCAGACAAAATAGCAGCACAAATGGCTGTATTTGCAGCGCAACCAAATCTAGGAATAGTCCACAGCGGCTGGCGTTTAGTCAACAGTAAAGGCGAACCGCTAAAAGATGTCAAACTATGGCAAAACATCCCTAAATTAGACTTAGAAATGTGGCTCAGGTGGAAACCAGTATTACCCAGTGCGATGGTATTTCGCCGCCATTGGTTAGAGCGCGCCGGCGGATTTGACCCGAGATTTCCCCCAGCCGAAGATACAGATTTAGTGCTGCGTTTAGCCTTAATGGGATGCGAAGCAGATTGGCTGCGGCAAGTAACAGTTTGCTACCGCCAGCACGAACAAAGCGCCATGTACAAAGGTTTACCGCAGGCTAAATCCCTCGCCGCAGTCATGGACAATTTTTTTGCCCGCCCCGAATTGCCGGATAAAATACGTTTGTTGGAAAAACAAATCAAGTACAGTACCTTAGTTTGGATTGCTTGGTATTTGTACCGCACCGGTCATTCTGTTGAGATGGTAGAGTTTTTGCAGCGTTCTTGGAATTATACGCCTTATTTGCCTGTGGAAACAGTAATTAATTGGACGGAATGTTTCGCCGAGTTTTCGCAGAATGCGGGAAATGAATTGGATGCAGATTTATTAGCTCAATCTCCCGAGTGGCAGCAGTTAATGCAGTGGGTAATTCTGGGTACGCCAGTTTAAAGATAGGACTAATATTGAAAAAGCAACGGAGGACACGGCAATGCCGTTTCCCTACCCCAAAATAATCATGAGCGATGGCTGGGAACCCCGCAAGCTACGCGAGAGATGTAACTATCGCCCGATTAATTGTAGGGAAACGGCACTGCCGTTTCCTGACTGTGGGTAATGTTAAATCTGATGGCAACTTAAAGAGAAGACTCTCAATTGCAAATAGGCGCTCCCCCTGGGCTGTAAGGCACAACTACCGCCGAATTCGCCACTAATTCCACCTCACCTTTAGCATTAACGATCCAGCCTTGAGCCTCAACCAACGGCTCAGCGGCATCAAAATTATCCTCGCCGCTGCTGCTGACTCGATCGCTGGGAATCGGCGGCAAACCGCCGCGCCCGGTAATCACAAACCGACTTGCTCTTTGGCCGCTACTTTGACAGCCTCGCGCCGGCTGCGGCGGAACTCCGGGAATTTCTGGCTGATTTAATCCTTGTACGGGGTCAATATCGGGAGTTCTGAGTTCGACATTGCCGTCAATTCCTAATTCTGAACTAGCGTCGATATCGCTGTCCAAAGAGCGAAAAATACCTTGTGTATTAATGATAATATTTCCGCCCCGACCTCGGATCGCATTGGCGCGGATGTCGCTATTTTCTAAAGCAGCTACAGTCCCAGCTTCGATATTAATATTGCCGCCTGTAGCAGTGCCAGAAGCATTAGTAGTAATTTGACTGTTGCGGCGCAGTTGCAAATTTCCTGTTTGCAAGGTAATATTGCCAAAATTTCCGGCTTGAGTTGTGGCTTTAATTGCTCCGCTATCTAAACGAATTGAGTCGGCCGCAATTCTCAAGTTTCCCGCAGCTCCTTGACCGTCAGCACTGACAGTAATTTCGGCGCTATCTCGGACAATTAACTGCCCGGTTCTAACGTTTAAATTGCCGCCCGCACCTGTGGAATCTTTCCCGGTACTGGCAAATAGTCCGCTAGCAGCACCTTCATTGTTACCGACGATGTTTGTATTGAATAGCGAGGCTCGATCGCTAAAATTGCGATCGCTACCTGAGAGAATAATTTTGTCAGCAGCATTGACTGTCAAATTACCAGCTTGACCGCTGCTGCGAGTTGTGGCGATCGCCTGTCCGCCCCCAGTAGCCTCAAAAATATTAGCATTAATCGTGATGTTTCCCCCATCATATTCGTTCTGGGTTTGGGAGTTAACAACCGCTCCATTTGAGACTCGAAAAAAATTAGTATTAACCGTAATATCCCCACCTCGACCCCCCGCCCCTGGCTCTGTTGGAGCTAGCAAAGCGCTGGACGATCGATCTGGACCGACCCCATCAACTGTCACGAAATCAGCAGCATTCACTGCGATATTTCCAGCTCGCCCCTGCCCTTCTGTTCTGGTAACAATAACACCACCATTTGCAATTGATAGCGATCGAGTAAAAAGGTTAATGTTGCCCCCCGTACCAACCCCTGTTCTTTTGACGCTACTATACAAGCCAGAGGATTGTTGGACTTGCAGCACTTCGCCAGATGGTAGAGTAAGTTGATATAATGGCCCCACTCCTTCCAAAACAGTATCATTCCTGACGTAAATCGCGATATTGCCAGCATTGCCCTTTCCTTCAGTGCTAGCTGTAATCACACCACCGTTTGTGAGTGAGAGGGAACCTGTCGCGATCTGAATATTGCCTGCATTACCCACTGCTCGATAATCTTCGACTCTGCTGTAGACGCCGCTGAAGTTCTCGCCATTCCCACCGTCAAAGGAGCTGGCATTGCGAATGCGAATGTTAACATTGCCAGCATTTCCGTCTCCAAACGTGCTGGCTTTTACTATAGATCCATTAGTTAAAGAAAGCGATTCGGCTGCGATATTAATATTACCCCCGTCACCAACACCTTCGCCTCTGACTAGATTGTATGTACCGCTCGGTATATCAATATTATCGACTCCATCAAAGGAGACAGCCCCCGCCACATTAATATCAATATTCCCCGCCAAGGCGTCAGGCGCGCCCAATCCTTCCGCTATTCCCGCCCGCAGTTTACTTCCTTCTGTCATGTTCAAGTTACGAGCATTGACAGCAATACTCCCGCCGCCTCCAGCGCGTACATTCACGTCAGCGCCGTTTGTGAGAGATACATCGGTTCTGGCTACCTGCGCTGGAAAAGTCAAACTCACATTGTTACCGAAGGCGTTCAGCCCTACAGTTTCCCCGCCAGCAACGGCTGCGAGTTCGACTCGGCCGCCCGGTGCCAGGATTTTTCCGCCGTCCAATCTCACATCGCCGCCCGCAAGTATCAAACTATTGCCCGATCGCACTTGCAGTCCATCAGTCGATCGATTTACTATAGTTCCGGGCTGTTGTCCGTACTGCAATCCCAGAGGAACGTTAACTATTAGCAAAGGCGTATTTTGTGAAACATTAACGCCGAATTCCCTGCCATTTCCAAACTGTACAGCACTCGCCGTAGTCGCCACAAACGAACCGCCAATATTTAATGAAGCGTTCGGCCCAAAAATAATCCCATTCGGATTGAGCAAAAATAGATTTGCAGTACCGTTAGCTTTGATTGCACCATCAATATTAGAAATCGAGCCGCCCGTAACGCGGCTGAAAATATTTTGAATGTCTGTGGAATTGTTAAAAAACGCCGTTTCCCCGGTCAGCAGCGAAAATTCTCGAAAACTGTGAAATAGATTGTCGCCCGATCGCGTTCCGCCCTGTATAAAGTTATTACTGTCGTTGACAATTACGGTGGTATTGACTGGGAGACTCGCATCTGGGACAATTTCAGCGGTGCTGGGGGCGATCGCGTTAAAGCTACAAAATATTATACCGAGCCCTAATTTCCCTGTTTTTAGTTTCATTAATTAAATAATTTTTAATTCTTGATTAATGCTGGATTATATCATTGGGCGGGTTAATTGTAGATAGCCATTTGGGCAAGATTTGTCAATGAGGTTTTTTTAAGGAACCGCAGAGAACGCAGAGAACACAGAGGAAGAGAAGAGATGCTTTTCGCCTTTCTGGCAATGTGAAACCTGCCTAAACTTTATTATGCTTGAGTTTGAGTTTCTGCTTCTGTAAAAATTGGCGGCCACAGTTCGGAAATTGGCAATTCCCAACCAGGGAAAAGTTCGGGTACTGTCAAAATATCTTCATTCCCCAACACAATCGGTTCACCTTCGGGACGATAAACTGTAACAGTTTCTTCATCCGGGTCAATCAAAATTCCTACTTGTGCTCCGAGTTCTATAAAATTCTGAATCTTTTTTTCTAGCGGTTTAATGCGATCGCTCTGTGATTTAATTTCTACTACCAAGTCTGGGACTAATTCTCCGAAATAACGCGGACTTTGCCTGAGACGTGCGGCCCGCACAAAAGAAACATCAGGTGCTGTGAGGTTAGCATCAGGTAAAATAAAGCCACCTGCGGAGTCAAAAATTCTTCCCAAGCGACGGGGATTCACCCAAACGAAGAGAAAGGCACTCAAGCGAATGCCTATTTCGCTAGATACAATATCTGACGGCCCCACAATGATAATCTTCCCGCTTTCTAGTTCAACTTGATAGTCTTGACCGGCTTCTTTGAAGGTTTTTTGGACTTTTTCTAAGTCTTTGAGTGTCATCATATTGATTATTCCTTGGCCCAAAAGGAGTTGCCGCAGCTACAGCTTTGAGCGGCATTGGGATTGTGAAATCGGAAACCTCCGCCCATCAAGTCTTCTGAATAATCCAAGGTGAGCTCATTGAGATATTTTAAGTGCTGGGGGTCGATCGCAACTTCAATTCCCTCGGACTCGCATACAGCGTCTTCTGGGGCAGGCGCATCGTCAAATGCCATTGTATAAGACAAACCCGAGCAGCCGCTCGATTCCACGCCCAGACGAAATAAAGCATTGGGGTTCGGATGCTTCGACTTGAGGCGCGTTACTTCTGTTGCTGCTGTTTTGCTCAGATGAATCATTATTTGTAATTTGTAATTTGTAATTGGAATGTAGGGTGCGCAATGCGCACCTTACCCGGAGAATGTAGGGTGCAGCCGTGCACCTTACCGCTATATCTTTAGCAACTTGAGTTACTTAGCCTTTTCATTACGAGCATAATCGTCTTGAAAGCGGATAATATCATCTTCTCCGAGATATTCGCCATTCTGCACTTCAATTAAAATCAGGGGGATAACTCCCGGATTTTCCAGGCGGTGAGAAGTGCACTGAGGAACGTAGGTAGACTGATTGGTAAATAAAACTTGTTCAGTTTCACCGCAAGTAACTTTAGCTGTACCGCAAACTACGATCCAGTGTTCGCTGCGGTGGTGGTGCATTTGCAGGCTGAGGCGGTGTCCTGGCTTAACTTCTATCCGCTTAATTTTATATCCCGGCCCTTCTTCAAGAGTTGTAAAAGAACCCCACGGGCGCAATTCTGTAGCGGCTATTCCGTTGAGTGCAGCAGATGCGAGCAGAGTAGATACTTGAGAAATTTCTTGAATCTGAACCATGATTTTAACTCCTTGAGGATTGCTTGTTGAAGCCTTTGGAAAACGACGTTGGGTTTGGGTATTAGCTAATTTATCCTTAAAACCGAAGTCCGATCGCGCGAACCGTTTAGCGGACTGTAGATTTTTGCACTTTTGTCTGCTTTGCCCGATCGACCCATCTTGACCACCATAGCAAAATCATCACAGCCGTTGTCAACCGGTATTCGCGATCGCCCAAATCTACATCAAATCTTCATCTACGGTCGCTGGTTCTTTAAATATTGATTAAAGGTGAATTTTAATCCAGCTCTTGAGACTGCTGCTGCAAAACTGCTAGCATCTCTTGATAGAAAGGCAGGCCTTGACCCAGGCTATCGCTGGCGGTTGCTAGGATTTGCAAGGTTTCGATCAGCGAGTATCGGGCCGCATCTACAATAATATCGAGGAGTGGATGAATCCCAGAACCATGCTGCTGTGCTTCTGCGATCGCATCGATGCAGGCAGCACGCACCTGGTTAGAGATAATGACAATGGGATATCCAGCCCGCAACAGCAGGAGATTCATCAATAACCGCCCGGTGCGTCCGTTACCATCGCGAAACGGATGAATCAAAACAAAGCGAAGATGTGCTTCGGCTGCAAACTCTAGCGGATGTAACGATTTGATTCGATCGCTGTTTAGCCATTGGATAAATTCCGGCATCAAACCCGAAAGCAAATAATGAGGCGGATAGAGGTATTCGGTACCGGCGGCTTTGACATCTAACTGCCGATAGCGTCCAGTTTCCTCCGGGGCGATCGCCCTGATAATTAAGTTGTGAATTTGTTTAATTTCCCATTCACCGATCTCGGCGTCCGATCGCGTTAGCGTTTCAATGTAGTCGATCGCATCTCGATGTCCGATGACTTCTAGGTGTTCGCGCAAAGTTTTGCCACCGACAGTGATGCCGGTTTCTAGGACTAATTCGGTTTCGCGCTGCGTTAAGGTGTTTCCCTCCAGCGCATTAGAATGATAGGTGAACCGAACGTCGTAGAGTTTTTTCAATTCTGCAACCAGGGTGGGAGAAAGCGGCCGAAAGCTATCTAACCAGGCTTTGAGTCGATCGACTTTTTGCAATTTTTCTGAAAAATTCATCGCTGTTGAGAAGGCAAAATGTTGATGGAGGATGTCACCCAGACGCTGAGGATACAGTCGGACTAACAGTGCGATAAACTCATTTCTCAATAACAGGCAAGATGCCTGTGAAGCGAAGAGTAAATTTTCTTGTGGGGTGGGCATCTTGCCCGCCTTTGAAAGGCTTATTAACAATGGTGCAAGATGTGAGTTGGTATCGGAATTACTCATCTCTCTTCTCTTCCTCTGCGCTCTCTGCGGCCTCTGCGGTTGAATAATTCAAAAGATATAACTTCTCCTCTAGTGGCCAACAAGCTGTTTTTCTACTTGTTCCAGCAACGCGATAACTTGCTCTTTAGTTACACTAGGAAATCCATCTAAAAAATCATCAATTGATTCTCCTGCTTTCAGATAGTCCATAAGTGTTTGGATCGGAACTCTAGTACAAGCAAAGACTGGAGTGCCACCCATAATTTCAGGAGATACGCTAATAATTAGATATTTTTTCAGCATAAATATTTAGACCTTCGGATTTCATAGTTAACTTATCGGTTATAACTATTTTTTCACGATCGATCGCACCAGCTTTGATTTTTTCGCGCATCTACCCAATGCAGTAAATCTATATATAATACATGATACTAGAGCGATCGGCTTCCCGCCTTCTACTCTAGATCAAAATCTTTTCACCACTTTGAGAGAGAAATCAAAATGAACAGCAACGGACTGCCACAAAAGCAAGGCCTGTACGATCCGCAGTTCGAGCACGACGCTTGCGGAGTCGGATTCATCGTACACATGAAAGGTAACAAATCCCACGAAATTGTCGAGCAGGCACTGACAATCCTGCTGAACCTCGACCACCGGGGCGCGTGCGGCTGCGAACCCAACACCGGAGACGGGGCGGGGATTTTGATGCAAGTGCCCCACAAGTTTCTCAAGAAAGTAACGGCGGGCCTAAACATCGAACTTCCCGAAGCCGGCGAGTACGGCGTTGGCGCGATTTACTCGTCGCCAAATCGAACTGAACGGGAAAACGGTCAACGCATTTTTGAGGAAATCGCGGCAGAAGAAGGCCAGGAAGTGCTCGGCTGGCGCGATGTTCCCACGGACAACTCGTCCCTCGGCGACACCGCCAAATCTAGCGAACCCTTCATGCAGCAAGTGTTCCTCCGGCGCGCCGCCGGTCTCGACGAGGCCGCCTTCGAGCGGAAACTGTACGTCATCCGCAAGCGCGCTCACAATGCCATCCGCAGGACGGAAGTAGATCCCTACTGGTACAATTCCACTCTCTCGTGCCGGACGATCGTCTACAAGGGTATGTTAATGCCGGTGCAAGTCGGCGATTACTATCGGGACCTGCACGACCCCGACATGGAAAGCGCTTTAGCCCTGGTTCACTCGCGCTTCAGCACCAATACTTTTCCGAGCTGGGAACGATCGCACCCTTACCGCTACATCGCCCACAACGGCGAAATTAACACGATGCGCGGCAACATTAACTGGATGCACGCGCGGCAATCCCTGTTCGAGTCGGAGTTATTCGGAGACGATTTGAAGAAAATCCCGAATTTAATCAACATAGAAGGTAGCGACTCGACGATTTTTGACAATGCTTTGGAATTGCTGAATTTGGCCGGGCGTTCTTTGCCGCACGCCATGATGATGATGATTCCCGAACCTTGGACAGCCCACGAGTCCATGAGTGACGAGAAAAAGGCTTTCTACGAATACCATTCTTGCTTGATGGAACCTTGGGACGGGCCGGCTTCGATCGCATTTACCGACGGTACATCGATCGGGGCCGTGCTCGATCGCAACGGTTTGCGTCCTTCCCGCTACTGCGTCACCAAAGATGACTTGGTAATTATGGCATCGGAAGCCGGAGTTTTGCCGATCGCCCCAGAACGAATTGTATCAAAAGGTCGCTTGCAACCGGGGCGGATGTTCCTGGTAAATACAGCAGAAGGCCGCATCGTTTCTGACGAAGAAATCAAACATCAAATCGCCTCCGAACATCCATACCGCGAGTGGATTGACAAGCACATGGTCGAGATTGCCAAACTGCCAGATGCGGAGGTATTGGTAGAATCCGACCCCGAAACATTATTGCAGCGGCAAATGGCTTTCGGCTACACCTTTGAAGAACTGCGGTTGCTGTTAGCGCCGATGGCGAAAGATGGCGTGGAAGCTGTCGGCGCGATGGGTGCGGATACGCCGCTGGCGGTGCTTTCCAATCGGCCAAAACTGCTTTACGAATACTTCCAGCAGTTGTTTGCTCAAGTTACCAATCCGCCGATCGATTCTATCCGCGAAGAAATTGTAACTTCTGCCGAAACTACGATCGGCGCTGAACGCAATTTGCTCAAACCAGAACCGGAAAGCTGTCATTTGATTGAACTGAAAACGCCAATTCTCAGCAATGAAGAATTAGCTAAGCTCCAACACGTAAAAGAGGGCAATTTCAAGTCCGTCACCGTGCCGATTTTGTTCGACCCCAAAAGCGGCGTGAAAGGTCTAGAACAAGCCTTAGAAGAGGTTTTTGCAGCAGCAGACAGCGCGATCGCCTCTGGGGTGAATATCATCATTTTGAGCGATCGGGGTATCAGTCCAGACAAAGCCCCAATTCCGGCGCTGCTGGCAGTTGCGGGCCTGCACCACCACTTGATCCGCAAAGGTACGCGCACGCGGGCGGGACTCGTTCTCGAATCCGGCGAACCGCGCGAAGTGCACCACTTTGCGACTTTAATCGGCTACGGCTGCGGCGCGATCAATCCGTATTTGGCCTTCGAGACGATCGCCGATTCGATCCGCGAAGGATTGCTGCTAAATGTCGAGTACAAAACTGCTTGCAAAAACTACATCAAAGCCGCCACTAAAGGCGTGACGAAAGTTGCCTCGAAAATTGGGATTTCGACAATTCAAAGTTATCGCGGCGCGCAGATTTTTGAGGCGATCGGCTTAAACAAATCCGTAGTCGATAAATACTTTGCTTGGACAGCCTCGCGGATTGAAGGTGTAGACCTCGAAGTCATCGCCCAAGAAGCAATTTTACGCCACAATCACGCCTTCCCCGATCGCCCATCCAGCGGACATACTCTCGATGTCGGCGGCGAATATCAGTGGCGGAAAGAAGGCGAGGCGCATTTGTTTAGCCCGCAGACAATTCACGCGCTGCAACAGTCGGTGCGCGAGGGCAGTTACACGCTTTTCAAACAGTATTCTGGGCTGGTAAACGAACAAAACCAACAGCATTTTACCTTGCGCGGTTTGTTGCAATTCAAGCAGCGGGAATCGATCCCCATTGAGGAAGTTGAGCCGATCGAATCTATTCTCAAACGCTTTAAAACTGGGGCGATGAGTTACGGTTCGATTTCCCAAGAAGCCCACGAATCTCTGGCGATCGCGATGAACCGCATTGGTGGCAAATCGAACACCGGTGAAGGCGGGGAAGACTCGGAACGCTACACTTGGACGAACGATCGCGGCGACTCGAAAAACAGCGCGATCAAACAAGTTGCTTCCGGGCGTTTCGGCGTTACCAGCTTGTACCTTTCCCAAGCGCGGGAACTGCAAATCAAGATGGCGCAAGGCGCGAAACCAGGTGAAGGCGGACAGTTGCCCGGTAAAAAAGTATACCCGTGGATTGCGAAGGTGCGAAACTCGACTCCGGGTGTGGGATTGATTTCGCCTCCTCCTCACCACGACATTTATTCGATCGAAGATTTGGCCGAATTGATTCACGACTTGAAAAATTCCAACCGGGAAGCGCGGATTAGCGTGAAACTCGTGTCGGAAGTTGGAGTCGGGACGATCGCGGCCGGGGTTGCAAAAGCCCACGCCGATGTCGTGTTGATTTCCGGCTACGACGGCGGTACCGGCGCTTCGCCGCAGACTTCGATCAAACACGCGGGATTACCTTGGGAATTGGGACTGGCGGAAACTCACCAAACTTTGGTTCTCAACAATCTCCGCAGCCGGATTGTGGTGGAAACTGACGGTCAAATGAAAACTGGTCGCGATGTAGTAATTGCTGCACTGCTTGGCGCTGAGGAATTCGGTTTTGCGACCGCGCCGCTGGTGACATTGGGCTGCATTATGATGCGCGTTTGCCACTTGAACACTTGCCCGGTGGGTGTTGCAACCCAAGACCCGCTGCTGCGGAAAAACTTTACCGGCGACCCGGATCATACGGTAAACTTTATGACTTTCATCGCGCAGGAAGTCCGGGAAATTATGGCGCAGTTGGGCTTCCGCACGCTGAATGAAATGGTTGGCCGGACTGATGTTTTGGAACCTCAGCAAGCTGTGGAACACTGGAAGGCTAAGGGTTTGGATTTCTCGAAAATCCTTTATCAGCCGGAAGTTGGGGCGGATGTCGGGCGCTACTGTCAGATGGCGCAGGATCACGGGTTGGAAAAATCCCTGGACATGACTGTGTTGTTGGATTTGTGCAAAGGTGCGATCGAAAACGGCGAAAAAGTGCACGCAAAACTACCGATTACCAATGTCAACCGCGTTGTCGGCACAATTCTCGGCAACGAAATCACCAAACGCCACTGGGAAGGTTTGCCCGACGATACCGTGCACCTGCACTTCCAAGGTAGCGCTGGGCAAAGCTTTGGCGCATTTGTTCCCAAGGGAGTCACCCTAGAGCTCGAAGGCGAAGCCAACGACTATCTCGGCAAGGGCCTCAGCGGCGGCAAAATCATCCTGTATCCGTCGCCAGATTCTACCTTCGTCGCAGAGGAAAACGTGATTGTCGGTAACGTAGTGCTTTACGGCGCGACTGCTGGTGAGGTTTTCATCCGAGGGATGGCGGGCGAACGTTTTGGGGTGCGTAACTCCGGCGTGAATGCAGTAGTTGAAGGTGTGGGCGATCACGGTTGCGAGTACATGACTGGCGGCAAAGTTGTAGTTTTGGGCGAAACCGGGCGCAATTTTGCAGCGGGTATGAGTGGCGGTGTTGCTTACATTTTGGATGAAGCGGGGGATTTTGCTACTCGCTGCAATATGTCGATGGTGGATTTGGAAAAATTGGAGGATGTTGAGGAAATTAGCGATTTGCGGCAGATGCTTCAAACTCACGTTGATTTGACTGGAAGTGCGAAGGCATCGAAGGTTCTGGCTGCGTGGGATGAGATGGTGCCGGTGTTTGTGAAGGTGATGCCGAGGGATTACAAGCGGGTGTTGCAGGCTATTGAAAGGGCGATCGCATCGGGTTTAAGCGGTGATGATGCGCTGACGGCTGCGTTTGAAGAAAACGTTCGCGATGTCGCTCGGATTGGCGGCAGCTAGGGTTGAGGATGAGGAATGGGTAATTGCTGTTACCAACGGCCAATTACCTATTCCTCGTTATTTATCGATTATCAACTATTTTAGCTAAGTTTGGAATCAGTAAAATGAGCTATGAAAAAAATATTTTTACGACCAACTGGATTACTGTCAAGGAAACTGCCAGGGGATTTCATTACTTGGAAAGAAAAGGAAAAGACTCAGTGGCTATATTCTTAGTGAGAAAAAGCAATGTTGCTAGAAGAGAAATAGAATATGAAGTCCTGATTAGACAGCAGCCTCTGTGTATAGATAGCTCCGATATAAATGAAGAACTTCAGCTCTATCCTTGCCCCATTACTGGGGGGATAGAGACGGGCGAGTCACCAGAGAAAGCAGCAATCAGAGAGGTAGATGAAGAATCTGGGTTTTCAGTTCAGGTTGTGCCGTTAGGTAAATATATTGTTGGCACTCAAACGAACGAAATTTGCTATATGTACTATGCTGATGTCAGCGATATACAACCCCATAATGCACAGCAAGATGGTTCTTACTTTGAAGCCATCAGTAAAAATGAATGGCATCCTTTTGACTATTTGAGTAAATGCGATTATTCAGCTTGCCAGATCGGATATTTTAAGCTCAAAAACATTCTTTTTTAAAAATATGTGCAGTGTGAGTCTGTACGAAAGAAGGATTTACAACACAGATGATAAATTTCAAGAAATAGAAAAAATTATTTTTTTACTCCTACAATTTGGGCCAAGGCTTTAACATATTCATCTAATTCTTCACTAAGTAATCGCAATTCTTGACGCAACTGAGGTTCCTGTGACCAGTTTTTTTCATGTTCTTTAGGGCTAGTAGTGGGAGGACACTGTGCCTCCCATGCCTGTAGTAAAGGATGCCACTTAGATAGAAATGGACGCAAACCTTGATTGAGTACAGCAATAGCAATTCCGCCAACAGAGTTATAGGATATGCCTACATCAGGGCCGGCTTCTCTGAGGATTTGACGTGTAATCTCAAACATTTTGTAGAGCGAATTTAGAGCTTCCCGCAACAGTCCTTGGTCGGATTGAAGCGATTCTACAGTAATGCGAGTTACCAGTTCCACATAAAGCGCCCATGCTGCTTTTCGTTCCGTTACATCGGCTTCCCATTCTGCACCACCAATGCCGAAAGGAAGGTTGACAGATACTTTTTTTAATTTGGCTGGGTCTTGTTTTGGCATTGGTTTATTCCTTTTATATATTTACTATTTTATCGATTTAATTCAAGATAATTTTTTTTACTTTCTCAGCGACCCATTCTGCTTTTTTAGGATACAGCCTCGCTAGAAGAGTACACATTTTATAGGCAGTATCGGAGGAGTAAGCACAGGGAATTAACAGCTTTTTGAAGTTATCTTTGTCTTGAATTTGGTCAAGGATAGTAGCAATGTTACACAATAGTTGATGACGGTTAGTTAAATTTTTCTCTGCTGTACGAAATGCCTGTTCCACTTGTCCTGCCATTGCCTGTATGTAAGCAATCAGCTCAATTGCTTGAAGTTGCTTGTATTCATCTGTAATTTTTTCTTGGGCTTTAATAGCAGCATTAAGTGTATTCAATATCTCTTCTTGGTCTCCTTTATTCCATTGCAATTCAGCAATATCATAGAGTGTTCTTACTTGTTCCAATGTATCCTCAATTTTGTTAACATTTTCCAGGGCAAGAGTAATCTCTCCTGCCTCTGCTTGGTCTGCTGCTATTCTTGATAGAAGTGAGTCTGGATTTGTCCTGATTGCTTGGGTTGTCTGCTCTTCGACTATCTCAAGGGCTTCAGAAAAAATAGCTAATGCTACTTCTCTATCTCCAAGTGCCATTTGAGCCACTGCTATGGAACTTAGAGTTGTCGCTAAATGGTCAAACCCCCGACTAAAAGAACTGAAAGCATCTTCATAAATAGTCGCGAGGGCTGTCTTTAATATTTCCTGTTGTTTTGCATCTGGGTGTACCTGTGCTAGTGTTTTAAGTACCTGGGCTTTAAAACCAATAATTTTAATTTTTTGTACTGTCTCTAAAGCACCATTAAACTCTCTTGCTCTTGCCTGTGCTCTACCTATTGTTGCAAACAGTTTAACAACAGACACCTTAACAGAATTGGGAGAATTTTGCTTTTCAACCGTTTGTATAATCTCAATCGCCTCAGTGAAGATATCTTGTGCATTATTTCTTTGACCTGCTTTAGTGTATACTTGTCCTAAGAATGCTAGAATATTTAATCTGTCTTTCAAATTATGAATTTGACTGGAAATTTTATAGACATCATTAGCATAATCTATACCTTGCTCGTTGTGATGATTTTCTATAAGCAAATCTGCCAAATTTATTAAAGCCAAAGCTTGTTGATATGAAAGCTCAGAACCAAAGGAAATTTTGATTCCCATTGCCAATGTAGATCGAGCTTCTTGGACTAGGCCAGCTTGTAGCTGTACTGTAGCGATCGACTGTAGAAGTTCAACCTTTTTGACTTGATCGAATAGTTGATTAGCAATCTCGATCGCTTTACTAAAGTTTTTAGCATGAGCGTATGCTTCGGCTATTCCTACCGCAGCATCCTCTTGTGTACTTTGTTCTTGAAGGTCACTGCTAGTTTTAAGTGCTTCCTCCAATTGTCCTGCTGCAAACTGTTCTTGCACGGTTTTCAACAGTGCTGAGTCTCGATCTTCTTGAATTTTTTCAAATATTTCAGCCGGATCTTGCGGTTGATTAAAAGGTTGAAGACTTGCAAGTTCTTTAATAGTCTCATTCGCCTCTGCCAATCGACCCATTTGTCGCTGCTTGCTGGCTATGGTATTAAGAATACGATCAAAGGAGTTTTTGTCCTCATTATTTCTGGCTAATTGTTTCGCTTGACTCAGTGAAGTTATTGCCTGTTCTTTATCCCCAATATTTGCTTGTACCTCGGCAAGAGATATCCAGGAAGCTGCGGATGCACCTTGCATATCAATACGTTGCAGCGTTTCGCGGACATCCAAAAATAATCCTACATCTGCCTGTAAATTTGCTATCGCAATCAAGATCCTCCTTCGAGTTTTTGCCTTTAAATTTTTAGCAGTTTCAATAGCTTCGGCAAAGGTGGCTCTTGCCTCCTCCCTCTGTCCCGATTCCATTTGCGCTTTAGCTATATCACCTATCCCCCGTAACCAAATCCAACTTGGAAGGATTTTCCTGGTAATCTCAAGAGATTTTGCCAAGATAACTTTGGTTTCTTGACTATTTCCTTTTTCTATTTGCGCTTTTAATATATTTTGCAAGGGATACCACTGCTTAAGTTCTAAAAGAATTCCTTCCGCAATTTTCAGCGCCGTTTGAAATCTTTCGCGATAGATGAGAATTTGGCAAAGTCGGTAGCGAGTCATATATTGAAAAAGCCTCTGCTGCAAAGCAATACAGGCTTCCTCATTTACTTCAAAAATATGGGCTAGAAGATAAGCAGCATAATCACCTTGCCAATGGGTGGCGGTCCCTATTTGAAAACGTGGCAAATTCTGCTGCTGCAATCTATCCAAAGTCTCCCGTGCTTGCTCTAATTTGCCCTCATCATTCAACTCCCACGTCAGCAGCAGATACCACAGGATGCAGCGTTCAATTTCCCATCCATCCGCTAGTCTCCATGCTCTTTCTAACCTACGAGATCGTAGCCCCTCTAGTGGTGATTCTGGCGAATCTACAAGCCGTGCGTGTAATAGCAAAAACTCGGCTATTATCTCTGCCTTGTCTTCCTCAGCAGCACCCAGCAAAGCAGTTTGCACAGTTTTCAAAGATAGATCGGGTTCATCAAGTAATTGTTGCAATTGGGCAGATGCAAACTCTTCATCCCGTGCGAGTTTATACAACTCTTCCCAGCGCTTCGCTTTTCTCAGGTGTTCAGCATAATGCCGCAACACATAATCACTATGGTTTTCCTGCCATTTAGCACAGTATTCGATTAACTTGCCTTCAGCCGAGGAAGCCTGATGCCCTAGCACACCGCAAAACTCTTGGGCTAGTAATGGGTGAGCAAAGCTGTAGATACGTGCTTGAATACTGAACCACCGTGTTGCCTGCCAGGGTAAATCTGCCAAATCCCATACAGTCAGACTGGTTAAATGCTGAATATCATGCTCTGATAGCGCTCCCAGTGCTACTGACAGTAAGGCGAACAATTCCTGCACTTCCGGTTGCCGCTTTATCTCCTTTATTTTTGCCAGTTGCCGAAACTGTTCTTTCACATAATCTTTGAAGCCTCCTGGACTATCTTTAAGTACCGCTTGCACATCCTGACGTTTTATTGCCGCCTGTCTCAAATCATCAAGGAGATAACGTAGGTAGAGCGGCAATCCATCCGTTGTCTTACGCAGTCTGGTGACAAAATCCTCATCTTGCGAATAAGTAGCTAACTCGCTGATTTGCTCTAGCCACTTAGCAATTGCCTCACAAGGTAGCCGTTTAAGGGGCAATCTCTGCTGGGCATTATCTGTCCAATTACGCAGGTATTCGGGCTTCTCCCCTTTCTCGGCTCGTGCTGAAGCAATGACAAATACACCAGCAGATAGACAGGTAAAAAACGGCTCAAAAGTTTTGTCTGCTTCATCTAACCCGTCTAAAACTATCACTAGGCGTTTGCCATCTTCCGAAACAGGTTCGCGCAGCATCCCCACAAGAATATCCCGCATCCTATACTCATCATTCGGGTACTGCCCGTTCCTGATTTTGTAATAATAATAAAGTTGCTTCAGCAAATGGCGATAGGCTTCAGAAACCGATCGCGTCTTCTCGTAACGGTAGCTAAAACAGTGATAGGCAATAAAAAAATCATCCTGTCGCGTCTTTTGCCAGTGAGATAATAGAGCTGATTTCCCAAAGCCAGCAGCAGCCGTTACCAACAACACGCCACTAGAATTGTTTGTCAAAAATTCATCGAGTTTATGCTTTTCTTCTTCGCGTCCCTCAAATGGCTGCTGGGTGTAATCGCTGACAATTTGCCTTACTTGAGCTTCAATCTCATATCCGATATATTGCTCGCCAACGATTGAGATTGCGGGTTCAGCAAGTATTTCTTCTAGGCGAACGAGTCCATCATGCTCTTGCTCGATCCTTTTGATGACCGCGATAGCTCTACGGCTTTGCTCTGCACAAGGGCTGGGAATAATCGAAGGATCGATATCTAGATGAAACAGCACTTCCTCAAATTGAGCGGGACTAAGACCCTTGAGACGCTCCAGTAGCTCTATCTTTTTTCGATTAGCCATTCACATTATCCCTTTAAATGTGGAGCAACTTGATAAATAGCATCTAGCAATCCTGAAAGAGACCCTCCTTCTTTTTGACTGGCAAATTTAATAACATCTTTAGCCTTTTGCACTTGTGCCACATTCGTTGGTAGTTGAGATTCGTCTATATGATAGCGGAAAATAACTTCGTCAAACTGCGATGTTAAGAGGCTTTTGAGCAGATTAAAAGCTAGTATTCTCGGCGCAACACCGGAGTCAAATTGTCCTTCAGGTAATGGAGAAACAGGTGTAGCCGTAGTCTCACCCTTGAGAGGTGGCTTGCCAGACTCACCCCGAATACCTCTGACAAGTTGTTGAAAACCATCCTCATAGTTTTGGTCATTTATGCTTACGTGTAAAAAAGATTGGAGAAAAAATGGCTTTTCACAGGCTTTATAAAGGACAGGTATCAAGCGGCGGTTGGGGGTACGCGACTCTTTTTTAGCGGCTACTTCCTCGTTTACTTGTGCAGTCAACCATGCGTCCTTCTCGTAGCTAACCCACTGAGAGTTGACGCTTTCCGGTGACAGTACCAGGATAAGAATGCCTGAACTAGAAAGACCTTCTTCAAGTTTCTCAGGTATTCTGTCACCAGGGCGAATTTCCCATTTGTCTAACCAAGCATCAATTCCTTCGCGCGTGCGTAAATCTGTTGCCAGACGCTCGACAAATGGTTTATCTACACTGCTATGACTTATAAAGGCTTTCATACTTTTATTTGTTGCAGTATGCAATATCATTGTTCCGAAATTAACAACAGTTTCAAATTAGGGCCTCCCCGATATATTCCCGTTGATATCTCCCCAATAAATCCCTCAAATCCTTTATCTACGCGCTGAAAAATTTCCTATAAAATGGTTGAATCTACTCTTTACAATCGACATTGACACTTTGATTATAATTAGGGCTTACTGAAAAAGCAAGAAAACAGCTTTTAGAAAGACGGGTAGTGCCATTTCGGAACTCATGCTGCTGTCTGTAAGTGTGTATAAGCATGAGCTTTGGCTAAACGCACCCAATGTTCTAGGAGCAAGTATCGATCGAGTTCGACTTTTTCCGATCGCTCGATCATACCATATTTATGGCAGGAGTTCATTTTGGTAGGGGATGGTTTCTGTGGCGGTGAGTTCACCAAGTGCGCGATCGAGTGCTTCCGGGAGACGATCGCCCAATTGTTGTAGTTTTTCGCCGAGGTGATCGGGGACTTCTAGGATAATTTGCATTCTTCGGTAATATGAGGAGAGGAATTACTTAGATTGTAACAAACGGGCGATCGATTAATATCTTAAGTAGGATTGCCCAACGGATTTAATAAAAGCAGGGGTTCCCAAGGAAGATATCGTGTTGGCATTTCACGAGCCGGAAGTGCGGCAATACACAGATTTCGCAGTTGCTTCCTACCACATTTATGGAAAAATTAGCAGAGAACGCTATGAAGTACGAACTTTATTCAGATGTTATCTTACTAGACGATCGCCCTGACGAAGGACTCTATGCCGGTGATATCGGTACAGTGGTAGAACAACATGACGTTGAGGGACTAGAAACAGGTTATAGCGTTGAGTTCTTCGATCTGTTGGGAAACACTGTAGCAGTTGCCACGCTACCTGGAAGTTATTTGCGATCGCCCACAAGTGCAGATAGACCTACCGTTAGACTGGTTAATAGTTTTGCTGCGTAAGTAGAGGCAATTGTGCAATGGATAAACTAACTGAGTATCCCAAACTAATCAAGCGGATTTTAACCGAGTATATAGAATTGTGCCGCCATCCTCAACCAGACATCGAAACAGTCTTAATTACCGATGAACAAAACGGTCATTATATGTGGTGGATGAATCTTGGCTGGCAAAAGGGAGAACGCATGACCGGTATGACTGTCTATGTTCGGATTCGGGATCGCAAATTCTGGATCGAGGAAGACTGGACAGAAGATGGAATTGCAACGGATTTGGTGCGCGCAGGAGTTCCCAAGGAAGATATTGTCTTGGCATTTCACGAGCCGGGAATGCGGCAATACACAGATTTTGCAGTAGTTTCCTAGCAGTTTATGAAACTTTGAATTGCTGTTGAGCCACCCGTTTGATATAATGTTGTTACTAGATTGTAGAATAGCAATCAAAAAAAAAGGGATAATTATGACCGTCGAACAAGCCATTTTGGAAAATGTGAAGGTCTTATCACTAGATCAGCAACAAGAAGTCTTAGCCTTCATCAAATTCTTGCAGTCCGATAAATGGGAAGATATCTATAAAGGACGCTTCAAAGAACTGCAACAAAAAATTCGTCAAGACACTGATATCGATCCCGATGATGACCCCACTGAAACTGTCCTCGAAGGGCTTCAGCAAGGCTTCCATGAGGCAATTACCGGACAAACTCTCCCCTTGTCTCAACTGTGGGATGGCATCGATGACAATTGAGCGACAACCGATCCAAATTGAACTCACCCCCCGATTTCAACGAGACTTGCGAACTTTAGGCAAACGCTATCGCAACATTCGCAACGACATTCAGCCTGTAATCGAACAACTTCAAGCGGGGGAACTTCCGGGCGATCGCATTCCGGGAATGGAGTACGAAATTTTTAAAGTTAGAATTAAGAACAGCGACATTCAAAAAGGCAAAAGCGCGGGCTACCGTGCTATTTATTACCTCAAAACTAGCGATTCGATCGTTTTGGTGACTATCTATTCTAAATCAGACCTATCAGACATCGCGGCCGAAACAGTTCGAGAAATTCTAGCCCAATATGAGCAACAATTTCCCGAATCAGAAGAATTATGAACTATCAACTTTATTCTGATGTCATTTTACTGTGCAACATTCCAGAAGAAGGACTTTATGCCGGCGATATCGGTACGGTTGTAGAACAGCATCACGTTGAAGGACTAGAAACAGGTTATAGCGTTGAGTTCTTCGATCTGTTGGGAAACACTGTAGCAGTTGCGACGCTACCTGGAAGTTATTTGCGATCGCCCACAAGTGCCGACAGACCTACAGTTAGACTTGTTAATAGTTTTGCTGCGTAAGTAGAGGAAATTGTACAATGGATAAACTAATCGAGTATCCCAAATTAATCAAACGTATTTTGACCGAGTATATAGAATTGTGCCGCCATCCTCAACAAGACATCGAGACATTCTTGATTACCGACGAACAAAAGGGTCATTACATCTGGATGAATCTTGGCTGGCAAAAGGGCGATCGCATTACCGGTATCACTGTTTACGTTCGGATTCGCGATCGCAAATTTTGGATCGAGGAAGACTGGACAGAAGATGGGATTGCAACGGATTTGGTGCGTGCAGGGGTTCCCAAGGAAGATATTGTGTTAGCATTTCACGAGCCGGGAATGCGGCAATACACAGATTTTGCCGCCGCTTCGTAGCGGTCATTTAACTTAACTCCAGCGGTTAAAAATTGACCGGGCAACCATCCTGAAATACCAGCAATTCTCCCGGGTGAATTTGCGTCCAAACTTCGTTATCAGTCAGCGGAAAAGTGGCAATAACGGCCACGCGATCGTCCTCCTTTGTCAGTTCCCGGAAATCGACTGTCACATCTTCGTCGATCGAGTGCGCGCTAGCAAAAGGTGCTTGTCGCACAATATAATGCAGATTAGTAGAACAGTGTGCGAACAAGTGTTCTCCATCAGAAAGTAAATAGTTAAAAATTCCTTTATCTGCCAAAGTTGTAGTAATTTCGTTCAGTACCGGGTAAATATCCGTCACACTAGGCTTGTTTCGAGGGAAACTTTTTCGCAGCTTTTCTAATATCAAACAAAAAGCTTTTTCGCTGTCAGTTTTGCCAACAGGTTTGTAAACTCCGGCACATTCTGGATTAAAATTTTCGAGATTTCCATTGTGAGCGAACACCCAATAGCGCCCCCAAAGTTCCCGAATAAAAGGGTGGCAGTTTTCCAGAGCAATTTCGCCTTGGGTAGCTTTGCGGATGTGAGCAATGACGTTAGTTGAATGAATGGGATAGCGACGCACTACTTCAGCAACCGGAGAAGCAATCGCAGGTTTAGAGTCTATAAAAAGGCGGCATCCCAAACCTTCAAAGAAAGCAATTCCCCAACCGTCTTGATGAACGTCTGTTCTGCCACCTCTTGCAGAAAAACCCTCAAAAGAGAAGCAAATATCTGTTGGAACATTGCAGTTCATTCCCAGTAATTGGCACATAGCTTTTAAATCTCTGGAGTTTGAATGGATGTCGCAGCTATTGGCAGCTACAGATTTGCGATGAGAGTATTATAGTATTAACGGGTTAAAATAAGTTAAATATACTTAATATTTTTGTTTTGTCAACCGTAATGATACAGAACTTAAAAAAATTGGCGATCGCTAAAAAAATTGATCGCGTTTCCCTCCTAACGATGTTAAGCGATAACTCGCTCGGCACTTTTTCCAGTGCGGACAGCTAGTATAAAGTGTTAGCCGATATCCGGGAAGGAATTGATAGCACTTTGATGATTTTGCAGCACCGTTTGAAGACCAATAATAACCGTTCGGCTATTCAACTTATCAAAAATTATGGCTAGATTAGTTTGTTTAAATGCTATTAGAACTGAATCCGGTGTTTATGACTGGTACTAAAAAAGGCGCTCGATGATTGATAAAAAGCTAAGCAAAGGTGTATTTTTGCATCGATTACATCCGCACCCAACATCATTACTATTACTACACTATTACTACTTAGTTATATGAGCAAGAGCGAGATATTTTGATTAAAATCAAAGACAATGACACAGGAGTGTCTGAGGAAATAATATCGCAGATTTTTGACTCTTCATTCACTACAAAATCTGTTGGGAAAGGAACGGGAACCGGATTGTCAATCAGCCGTCACATAGTGGAAGAAACCGAGGGCGACAGTTTGACTTGTTCGTCGGTTTTGGGAGAAGGAACGGAATTTACGATCGCCCTTCATCTAGAATAGTGCGTGAAGGGTAGCTATCCCGTAGTAAATCGCCTTTTTTCTCACTTTTTTGGACAAATCTTAACAAAGTATAATAAAATGAAAAATCACAAGTGCGATCGACAAATTTGGAAAATCCTTAGCAGCTTAATAGTAGGATTCGGATTGCAGGCATTATTCAGCATTTCAGCCTTAGCAGAAACGACCGATCCTGAAACAACAGCAAATAGTGCAAATTCCGAAGATCCAGTTAATGAATGGTATCAATTACCCGCACCGACAAATAATCTACCGGATAATTTCGATCGTAATCCCGATCGCAAATTAGTCGAAAATGCTCACAATGTAGATGTAACTTCACCGATAAACCCCACATCGGAGCCGCCCCTACCTATGGCGAGTGAGATAGAAACTCACATATCCGAAGCCAGCGAAACGCAGCCCGCAGAAATACCTCCGTTAATTGAAGAAAATAAATTAGCAAATCCCCCATTAATTTACCCTACTGAAAACTCAATAGAACAAGTTACATCTGTTTCCCAACTCAGCGACGTACAGCCCACAGACTGGGCATTTCAAGCACTGCAATCCTTAGTAGAAAGATACGGCTGCATAGCTGGATACCCCGACGGAACCTATCGCGGAAACCGCGCCCTCACCCGCTATGAATTTGCAGCCGGAGTCAATGCTTGTTTAGATAAAATCCGCGAGTCGATCGCCAAACAAACCCAAAACCAAGTCAACCGAAATGACTTGATAAAAGTGCAAAAATTGCAAGAAGAATTTGCAGCCGAAATTGCCACCCTGCGAGGTCGAACCGACCTTCTAGAAGCGCGAGCTACCGAACTAGAAGCCAATCAATTTTCAACAACAACTAAGCTATCGGGATTCACCGTTTTTGGAATACAAGGGCGCACACCCAACCGTGCAGACCGCGCTCCCAGAGACGGCAAAAGAGATACCAAAGACCCCGGTACAAATGTCAACATTATCAACCTAAATCAATTCTACTTAACCACTCAATTTAGTCCTCGCAGTAACTTATTAATCGGTTTTTACAACCAGAACGGAGGTACTTCACCACAATTAACCGAAGACGTAAACCTTGCTTATAATTTAGCCGAAACTTCTGGATTAACTCTCAGCGACCTCAACTACCGCTTTCTGGTCGGCGACAAATTGGCAGTGTTTGCAGGGACAGCAGGAGTTAACCTGGTTACCGGTTTTCGAGGGCCGAATCGGGCTGAAAGTGCAGCTTCCGGCCCCCTTTCTGCCTTCGCCCAAAGAAACCCAATTTTGAACACTGGTTTGGGTTTAGGCGGCATCGGCATTGACTGGCAATTTGCGAATCGAGCCAGTTTGCAAGCAGTTTATTCTACTAACATTCCCGGATTTTTTGTCAGCTCTAACGGGTCTAAAGGACACAATACATTGGGGGTACAACTAACTCTGACACCAGCCGATCCAGTTGATGTTACTGTGTATTATGTTAACGATTATTCGCCTAACGGTAATCTGATTAATTTGGCGGGCGATGGCCAATTAACTGCTATAAATCCTAGCACAAATAAGTCAGCATCTCTGCAAACCAATGCAGTGGGAGCCAGTTTAAATTGGCGCCTTTCATCGCGAGTTTCTGTGGGAGGTTGGGCTGGTTATACTAATTCTCGCATTCCGGGTAAATCTGGTACAGTAGCAACTACAAATTATATGGTTTTTGTAAATTTTCCCGATTTGTTTAAATCAGGAAGTTTAGGAGGAATTTATATCGGGCAACCGCCTAAAATTGTCAGCAGCAATTTACCTACAGGCAATAACGTTCCTGATTTTTTAGATACGGGTTTAGGGCGATCGGGCGGGCAACCCGGAACGACTACTCATGTAGAGGTATTTTACCGCTGGCAGGTGAATGATAATATCAGCGTCACCCCTGGATTGATCTTGATTTTTCAACCCGGTCACACTCCCGATAGCGACCCGATCTCAGTTGGTGTACTGAGAACTTCATTTTCTTTTTAAGAGTCTAATGCTGTGAGGGCGGGTTTAGTAGATCGATCGCGAATTGCAAACAATTTTGGTGAACCCGCCCGGAACAGCCCACAAGAAAATTTAATTTTGTCAAAGAGGCATCCTGCCTGTTAAGCGAGAAATATGTTCTTCGGTCAGCAGGCAGTGATTAAAACCCCAGCGGGATTTCCTAAGATTTTTTCTCAGTAAAAACCCGCTATCTTTACTGCAACTTTACATTTAGTAGTAATTTCCCCGTTTTTATCTTTTTTTCCTACATACAAATACCTAATTATTAAGTTTAAAAAAATACGCATAAACACGCTTGAAACATAAGTTTTCCTAACTTAATCTATTATCAGGAGCATTACTAATAGTTCTTTAAGTTTAGGTTTAGATAAATATGATTAAATCAACGGGCTATCTTGGGTTTCTGGGCTGTGCTGTAATTTCTGCTATGACTGCCTATCCGTGTCAGGCACAAACGACTGTCAAATCCCGGATCAATGTAACTGAAACACAGGATATCACAAGTACCGAGTCAGCAGATGTTGCTAAAACTCCTGCGAGCGATCTGGGGAAAAATCCTAACATTTCTAAATCTTTTACCGTCTCAGAATTGAATAGCACACCTTCTAGCTCTAGTCCTCCTATAACAACTCCTCAAAATCAATCTGCACGCACAAATCCATTAGGATGTCGATTTTTTGATACTCCTTCAATGCAGCAATAAATGTTCCTGCATCTCTTGATAAATAGAATATCGTGGCTAAATAGAGGGCGATAGCTTCCTAGCATCATCCTCTATTTTTTTGTGTTTTGCGATCGTACTTCCGAAGAACATTAGAAACCGTAAAAAAGATGGATGAAATAAAGTGTGGTTTAAATATTATCGGGGAAAATCCGAAAGTTGTTTGATATCTCTCAAAACAATTTGAGGCTTCCCTTTGTACTGTTCTACCTTCCCGCTAATATAAACGTAGCCGCGTCCTTGACCAGCATAACGCTTGTCAATCAGCCGCTTTAAAGGTGCCATCGTCTCAGTTTGAGCATCCGGTATCCACAAATCTAATTTATGATAAACCGAACCAGCATAAATCAGAGCGCTCCCGGCGATCCATTTATTAATTCCCGCTTGCAAATCGCAGAAAATAGTAATAGATTTAGCTCTCTCAGAAGCCGCTAAGATTTTCGGGTAGTGCAATCTCAAAGAAAGCGCTCCTGTCGTTGCTTCGGCCAACCGAAACTCTTCAACAATTGAGCCTCGCATCGACCACCAAGGCAGTAAATTAGCATAGTTGCGAGAGGGAACTTTGGCATTGGTAATCGGATTCCAAATCATCAGATTGTAAGCTTTTGCCGCCGATTCTGCCTCAGTCATTTGTCGGTGATACAATCGGGAGCGCCCGTATTTTACAAAGTAGGGACTCCAACCTTCTGCAATCAGTTTTAGATTGTAATTTTCTCCATCTTTATGTACGTAACACAGGAGACGCCCGTAGTTGTCGCGGTGTTTTTGTAGAGCAACTTCAACTGAATCGTCTGTATCAAATTCTAGGTCAATTTGAGCAAGTTTACCATCTGCTGTCGCGAAGTATTTTTTAGCCATTTCCGAAGCTGCTTTGCCCGCTGCAGTTACAGGTTTGGAGCCTCCCGAATTACTTTCTTCTGTATCGACGCAAATCAGTCGCAGAGACTCGGTTTTGCCGTTGAGAGAAATTTTGATGCTGTCGCCATCAACTACTTTAGTTACTTGCAGGTTCGGAATTCTGGTTGCCATATTGTGAACCCTGTTGCACTTGAGATTTCATGCAGGTATCGGTTGAATTATACACGAGTCCGCTATTAATAGCAACTGTAATTTTTGTTGTTTGTATTAATATTTGTCAACTGTGGCGTATTCGATCAAATCGGGGAAAAAATCCCGAAAATCAGATTCTAAGCGCTGATAGTTAGCCGTCAAATCTTCTATGCCGCTTGCCAAGTTATTTGTCCGCTTGATTCGGGCAGACATTCTTGTAAGAGTGATGCCGATTTCGGCAATTTCCTGATAAGATGAAAGCAAGTCGCCGGCAATTATTGTTGGCAGTACCCGCTGGAGAGATTCAGGCAATATATCGCGGTTGTCTTGCAGGACTTTATAGACATCGCGAGAAAAATCGCGGAGCGGAATTTCTGAATATTCCAGCCAATTTTTAGCTAAGAAGTGGTCGTAAAACACGTCAATTAAAACTCCGGCAAACCTGCGTCTCTGGGCACAAACAAGGCTTTTACTCGATCGCACTATTGCGTGAGAGTCCGTGTAGCTATCTACTTTGCGGTGCAAATCGATGCCCTTTCTAATTTCCTCGGGATAAAGGTTGACTGCCGAACCTTTGACAAAATCTCCTAAGAGGTTGCCAATCAGGGATTCTGGCGTGCCTTCTGATAAGAATAGATGAGCCAAATAATTCATTGCTACAGTAAAAATATCTAACATAGCATAAGGAGAAAGAGTAAGGTGCGCCCGGTCGTGCACCCTACTGCTATTAAGAACCTACCCTTAAAAAAATTACCCTACGAACCGCCGCGCAATTTATCCAAAACCGTCCGGTCTTCCAAGGTCGAAGTATCCCCAGAAACCTCTTGTCCCGCCGCCAAAGAACGCAGCAATCGGCGCATAATCTTCCCGCTTCGCGTTTTCGGCAAAGCATCGGTAAATCGAATTTCTCCCGGACGGGCGATCGCCCCAATTTCCTTAACAACGTGCTGCTTCAATTCCTTAGCCAATTCATCGCTAGGTTGCTGCGAGTTGTCCAGCGTGACAAAGGCGACAATTTCCTCTCCTTTAATCTCGTCGGGTTTGCCAACAACCGCAGCTTCCGCCACCGCTGGATGCGATACCAAAGCTGACTCAACTTCCATCGTGCCGAGTCGGTGTCCGGCCACATTAATCACGTCGTCAACGCGGCCCATTACCCAGTAATAGCCGTCTTTGTCCTTGTGCGCGCCGTCTCCTGCAAAGTACACAAATTCGCCATCTTTCGGTTGCAAATATTCCCAATAAGTGCGGCGGAAACGATCGGCATCGTTGTAAAGCGTCCGCATCATTCCCGGCCAAGGATGTTTTACCACTAAATAACCGCCGCTTTCGTTAGTTACTGGTTCGCCATCTTGGTCAACAACATCAGCCACAATTCCGGGGAACGGTAGGGTTGCAGAACCGGGTTTTGTAGGAATTGCACCGGGCAAAGCGGTAATCATAATTCCCCCGGTTTCTGTTTGCCACCAAGTATCGACGATCGGGCAATTCGAGTTGCCAATTACGCGCTGATACCACATCCAAGCTTCAGGATTAATCGGTTCGCCGACAGTTCCTAACAATCGTAAAGATGACAAATCTCTGGCATTTGGCAATTGTTCGCCCATTTTCATAAAGGTGCGAATTGCGGTGGGTGCAGTATAGAAAACTGTGACGCCGTATTTTTCAATTACATCCCAAAAACAGCCGGGATTTGAAGGGCGAGGAGCACCTTCATACATTAAAGTTGTCGCACCGTTGGACAGCGGCCCGTAGACTATGTAACTGTGTCCGGTAATCCAGCCGACATCAGCAGTACACCAGTAAACATCGGTATCTTGGAGGTCGAATATCCACTTGGTTGTCATGTGGGTGTAAAGGTTGTAACCGCCCGTTGTATGGACGACTCCTTTGGGTTTTCCGGTACTTCCAGAAGTGTAAAGAATGAACAGCAAATCTTCGCTATCCATCGGTTCTGCCGGACAATTTGCCGAGGCATCTTTTTGCAATTCGTGCCACCAAATATCGCGCCCCGGTTCCATCTCAATTTGCTGTTTGGTGCGCTGAACTACCAGAACGTTGGTAATGCTGGGTACGGCATTATTTGCTAGTGCTTTGTCTACTTGTATTTTGAGACCGACGGCGGTATCTTTGCGGAAGCCTCCGTCAGCGGTGATGACGAGTTTTGCTTCGCCGTCGTTAAGCCGATCGCGCAATGCTTCTGCACTAAAACCGCCAAAAACAACGCTGTGTACTGCACCGATTCTGGCGCAGGCTAGCATGGCGATCGCAGCTTCGGGAATCATCGGCATATAAATGCCGACGCGATCGCCCTTTTGGACTCCCAATTGTTTGATGACGTTCGCCATTTGGCAGACTTCGCGGTGGAGTTGCGCGTAGGTGAGGGTGCGCGAGTCTCCGGGTTCGCCTTCCCAAATCAGGGCGGCTTTATTTTTGCGCCAAGTGGTTAAGTGGCGATCGAGACAATTGTAAGAAATGTTTATTTTACCGTTGACAAACCATTTAGCAACAGGCGGTTGCCAGTCGAGCACGGTATCCCAGTTTTGGAACCAGTGCAATTCTTGGGCGGCAAGTTCTGCCCAGAATGCTTGGGGGTCAGCTTTGGCTTTGTCGTAGAGGGCTTGGTACTCTTCTAGGCTTTTGATGTGAGCTTTTTGAGAGAATTCAGCGGGCGGCTGAAATAGGCGTTTTTCATGCAGAATTGATTCGATCGTATCTTGTGACATTGCTTTTAACTTTAACTTCGGTTAGTCTTTTTAACTATTGTTTGCATAATTTGGGGCAAAAGTATGTTTATTTTCCTTAAGACTTTGGGGAATTTTGTAAATGTTGGGACTGTATTAGAAATTATGGTAGCGGTAAATGCTCAATTTTATCTTGGTACTCATCATCAAACGATCCTTCATAAATCAAAATCAGTTCGTCAATATTTTGACCTATACTCAGCTTGGAATTTAAGATGAAGATTCCTGGGATATGGCGATTTTGCTCTCGATGATCTGTTAAATGAACGGGCATAGACCGACGGTTGTTGGTAACAAGAATGAAATTGTGGATTTCGCACCAAATAAGAATTTCTGGATCGAGAGTGCCTTTGGAAGGTGCTGTTAGTTCTCCCACTGCTAGAACAACCATATCGGGATTGCGTCTGCGAATTTGATTGACATACGCAGTATCGACATTTTCATCAAAGAGATACTGGATTGCCATCAGCCTTTCTCCTTGCATCTCTTTCTGCTCTCAGTTTGCGGATTTTTTCATATACTGGACGAGGATTGCGACGTTGTTCTTCTCGCATTTTTTCGCCCCATTCCAGCCATTCGGTTATGTATTTACCGACTGCTTCTTTGTTGTGCAGGTAGTACAAAATGGTCGCATAAACTTGTTCGAGGGTGAGCGATGTATAAATGTTAGCGATTTCTTCGGCAGTTCGAGCGCGAAACAGGTATTCATAGAGAATGGTTTCGATGCCAATGCGGGAACCTTTGAGCCGAATATCATCTGGTCTTAGGAAGTTGAAGTAGTCTTCTAGTTGCGTGGTTTGGTGGTTGGCTTCATGAGATTGCTTCTCTTTATTAATTTCTGTTACTTCGGGAACCAGCACAATTACTTCGGCTCGGCTGTTTCGATATAACTTGAGCGGTTCACCAACGCACAATTGTCCTCGATCGTCGATCGTTGCCATCACTTTAATTGCTTTCATACAATCTACCCGATTTACAGGAGCCATATCTGGTATGATTATATCATAACAAATCCGATGGTAATGCTTTTATAATTGACATTAACAGCCGATCGCACAAAAGCCATGACGCAAAATTTGGAAGCAAGCCAACTCTCGCTAAATGACGTTCGCCGCCTTCTCAAATTGGAAGAACGAGAAGGAGACGCCTTCACCGATTTTTTCTCTTTGGAACCGCTGTCAGAATTAGAACAGCAGGAAATATTAAAAATTAGAACTGACTTTCGACGCTACTTATCCGCAGGAAAAGTTTCAGAAGAACTCGTTAAATTTTTAGTGCTTTCACCGTTAATGAGATTAGCAGGATTTTTTGATATTCCGATCGTGCTGACAATGGAAGATAGCATCCCGATCGAGGTTGAGGATGGGGATACTTTAATTAAAGGGCGCTTGGATGTTTTAGCCGTAAATCAGCCGGATGCAGAGCTCGCGGCTGCACAGTTTTGGATTTTGGTAGTGGAGGCGAAAAATAGTGCGATCGCACCTTTGACTGGTTTGCCGCAACTCCTGACTTATACTTATAAAAGTTTGCAGCAGCAATCGTCTGTTTGGGGATTGACGACGAATGGCGAAAGTTATCGGTTTGTGCGGGTGACGCGGGGAAATCCTTGCACTTATCAGATTTTACCGGAATTGAATTTGATTGATAGAGATCGATCGCTCTTGTTGGCGCAAGTGTTGAAAGCAATTTGCAAGTTGCAGAACGTGCAGTTGCAAATCGTATAAAAAGTGTTATGTTTCTAACGTCCTGACCGCATTTTTGTTGCTACCGCATCCCCATATTCGCCCATCCACTCCTGCTTCGAATTCACCGCAAAAAGTAAAGCTTCTACAACACCAACAATTATATTTTTGTGCTGGAGAGCCTGTTTGCGTTTAATCCTTGCTTCCCGTTCCAAAGCAAAGTAAAAGTCTGGTGAAGTATCGGTCAATTCCGTTACTTCTAGGTTAAGTGTACTAACAATTTGTCCGAGTCGCTGCAAATGTGTTTGTAAAAGTTTGGTCGAACTAATACCAGGCTTGCTAATCCACAAAGTCCGAGGTTGACGCCACATATACATTATACCCCATAGAAAACCGCTTACTTTCTTATCGGTAGTAGATAATGACCAGTCGGGTTTTAGGGAACTTATGATACTGGCTCCTATAGGCATGGGCTTTTTGCTTTTCAAAAATATCTGACCCACTTCCGCCCAGCAATAATGTTGTGGATGAACAAAGAGTCTAGCAAAACCTCTATTTTTACTAACAATTGTGAAATCGATAAGTTGGACAAAACCTGCGGATTCTAGCGCGTCAGTATACCGCTGCAACGAGTTGATATCTAGTTGCGGAAATTCATTGGCATCGACTGGTACGAACTCTTGATCCTTTGAGAGGTCTT
Source organism: Microcoleus pseudofavosus SVA1_A4 (assembly GCF_036700565.1). Classification (NCBI taxonomy): domain Bacteria; kingdom Bacillati; phylum Cyanobacteriota; class Cyanophyceae; order Oscillatoriales; family Microcoleaceae; genus Microcoleus; species Microcoleus pseudofavosus. The sequence goes on along the minus strand of NZ_JAUBPE010000011.1, from coordinate 65,697 downwards.
GAAGGATCAAAGGTTTGGCAAACACCAACAGTAACAGAACACAGATAATGAACCAAGTCACCACAAGAACTAAAACACCAATCAGCCACTCTGGTGCCGCCACACTTCTGAGAATTGCAGTTAAGTAATACCTCACAATTGGGGTTACAAATGCGCTGAATATGAAGGCAAGTACAAAAAGAATTATTTTTTTCACCAGTCAATATCCTCAGACTTGAATAAAAGTAATAAGAGCGATCGCTCTCCTGGTTTACGCAGTTTAGATAATTTAGCCAAACAGCGATTATCTACTCATTTACAATAATATTAATATAGGAAATTCCCGATGTCAAGATTGGTTAATCTTTTGTAAGACCGCACTGACAGAGAGCAAACATTTACATCCTGAGATTGTATATATTCCTCTTTATCTACTTAAGTATCTTCTTTATATTCAACTGCACGCCATTCATATTCTAAAACGCTCTCCGTAATTTCCGCTGCTGGAAGGGATCTATGTTATCATAATAGGTCGGTTCTGCGTCCAGGACTGCGATTGTCAAAAATTCTTGCAAGGGTTTTGTATTAGTGTTGCCAAATGTTTGGGTTTAGAAAACAAATTAGCAGACTTTTGGGATAGCGATTTGTAGGACGAACACGATAACACTAAAACTTACTTCGAGGACTATTTATTTAAAAAACAGACTGTACCTTTGATATTGGTTTTGCAAAATGTCGATCGCGTTTTTGAACAAGAATTATTTAGCATGGATTTTTGTCGCTTGTTGCGATCGTGGAGTCAACTACACGCGGAAGCAAATCACTTTGCTGAACTTTGGAAAAAGTTGCGGTTGATAGTGGTTCACTCGACAAATGTTTACGGTTTCTGAGATATTCACTTCTCTCTTGTGATTTAACCTGTTTTCATCAAGCCTCTATCTTGGCTGTGGGAAATTTCTCGTTCCCTACAAGTAGGAGCAAGTGTCGCCATAGACATTGGTGGCGACCTTTGCGATACCGCAACCTGCGTTGCGGCGATCGGTTACTACAGAACTTCAATTAAAGCATCGCCCATTGCCCGACAGCCGACGAGTTTCATGCCTTCTGACATGATATCGCCAGTGCGATAACCTCGATCCAAAACTTCGACAACTGCTTGCTCGATTTTATTAGCAGCTTCCGGCTGATTTAAGCCGTAGCGCAGCATCATTGCCGCGCTTAAAACTTGGGCGATGGGATTTGCTTTATCTTGTCCCGCGATGTCCGGTGCGGAACCGTGCACGGGTTCAAAAACTCCCGGCCCGGTTGCTCCCAAACTAGCAGAAGGCAGCATCCCAATGCTACCAGTTAACATCGCCGCCGCATCGGAAAGAATGTCGCCGAATAAATTGCCGGTGACAATCGTATCGAACTGTTTCGGCCAGCGAATTAACTGCATGGCGGCGTTGTCAACGTAAATGTGAGAAAGTTCGACATCGGGATATTCTGAAGAAAGGGCAATAATACGATCGCGCCACAGTTGCGAAACGTCCAAAACATTCGCTTTATCAACGGAACACAGCCTTTTGCCCCGCTTCCTGGCAGTCTCAAAAGCAACTCGCCCGATTCTGTCAATTTCCGAGTCGGTATAAGCCATCGTATTGACTCCCCGCTTTTCTCCGGTTTCCGTCTCAAAAATGCCTTTCGGTTTGCCGAAATAAATGCCCCCTGTGAGTTCACGGATGACCATAATATCCACGCCTTCGACAACTTCCCGTTTCAAACTAGAAGCATCAACCAATTGCGGTAAAATAGTCGCAGGACGCAAATTTGCAAACAATCCCAATTCGGCGCGCAGTCCTAATAATCCAGTTTCCGGGCGCTGTTCGCGGGGCAAATTATCCCACTTGTAACCGCCAATGGCTGCTAACAATACTGCATCGCAGTTGCGGCATTTTTCCAGTGTTTCTTCGGGCAGCGGATTGCCGGTTGCGTCAATAGCAGCGCCACCCATTAAAGCTTCTTGAAATTCAAAGCCGATGTCCAATTGTTTGCCGACAAGTTTCAGGACATCTACCGCCACAGCGATAATTTCAGGGCCGATGCCGTCTCCTGGTAAAAGAGTGATGCGGTAGTTTTGAGTCATATCGATTTTGGAGGTTTGATTTGAGATTTGAGATTGAGAGTTAATGGGAATTCTTTGGAAATGCAAGACATTCTCACAAGGTTATAATCATATCAGGATAAGCAACCTCAGAATTCATTATGACATTCCCGACTTACCCGCCTGCTCAAGCTGAACCGCCTCTTGACCCCCGGCAGAGTTTGCCAACAATGTACGATTTACCTAGCGAAGACCCAAAGGAGCCCGGTTTGCCAGATACATTTCATTTAGATCAGCCGCAACTCTTGGAATTCACGTTTTTGCCGCCGGGATGGGATGCGGAACAAGTCTTTACAGCCAGTGACCTAAATTTGTATTACGATGCAACACAACCGCGCTGGCATAAACGCCCGGATTGGTTTGCTGCGGTGGGTGTGCCAAGGCTTTATCAAGGGCGCGATATGCGTTTGAGTTATGTAGTGTGGCAAGAACGGGTAAATCCGTTTGTGGTGGTGGAATTGCTATCGCCAGGAACTGAAGATGAAGATTTAGGGCGGACTGTTCAGCAAGCTGGGGAACCGCCGACTAAGTGGCAAGTTTACGAACAAATTTTGCGGATTCCTTACTATTTTGTGTTCAGTCGCTACACGGATGAATTGCGAGCTTTTCATCTTGTAGGAGGCCACTATGAACCGGCAGAATTAATTGATGGGCGGCTATTTATTCCTGAGTTGCAGTTGAGTTTAGGTTGGTGGCAAGGCACTTATAAGAGTATGAATCGTTTGTGGTTGCGGTGGTTTACTGCCCAAGGAGGGTTGATTTTGAGTCCGGGTGAAAGAGCAACGGCGGCGGAACGGCAACTGATAGAATCTCAACAGCAACTGACAGAATCTCAACAGCAACTGACAGAATCTCAACAGCGAGAGGAAAGACTAGCGGCGCGGTTGCGGGAGTTAGGCATCGATCCTGAACAGTTGGTTTAATAGTTTTCGCACCCAGGCCTGGTGAAACCCGGTTTCTTCCTTCTATTTCTCGTGACTCGTAGAAACCGGGTTTCTAGCCCCCATCCGTAATTCTTGCTTGAGTATTCCAAAAGCACGCGCGGCGCCGCTATCCCGTAGGGAATCGTCCATAACCCCTTTTCAACTCCTCGAATCCCCGCAACACGAGTGAAATAAGATAAAAACAGTTCGATCGCACGCACGCACAAACATTCAGCAAGGGGGCGCGGAGTGGCAGAGGGCGAAGGCATACCAACATCAGCACAGATTGATTCTCGGGACTATTCTTGGGCCTTTTGGCCGGTCGTCCCCCTCTATCCCTACAGCAAGCGGCGCACCATCCGCAAGGAAATAGTCAAGGACACAATCTGGACTTTTGACCAGCTACAAGGCATTTTCTACGTTGTCGTCCCGATTCGGATGACAGTAATTAAATTAGAACCCGAAGGCCTTCTCGTCTACGCCCCCGTTGCACCGACTCCTGAGTGCATCCGCTTGGTAAAGGAGTTAGTAGCAGAGCACGGCGAGGTTAAGTACATCCTGCTGACAACGGTTTCGGGCATCGAACACAAAGTTTTTGTCGGCCCCTTTGCGAGGTGTTTTCCCGAAGCGCAGGTGTTTGTCGCCCCGCAGCAGTGGAGTTTCCCGCTGAATTTGCCGCTGAGTTGGCTGGGTTTGCCCGCCAAACGCACGTCTGTACTGCCGTTTGACAGCAGCAACACGCCGTTAGCCGATCAATTTGACTGGGCAATTCTCGGCCCGATCGACCTCGGTTTAGGCAGATTTGCAGAAGTTGCCTTATTTCACAGGCGATCGCGCACGCTGATGTTAACAGATTCCATAGTTTCCATTCCCGAAAATCCGCCCGCGATCATCCAACTCGACTCGTACCCGCTGCTGTTTCACGCCAAAGACAGCGCCTCGGACACGGTGGCAGACACCCACGAAAATCGCCGCAAAGGGTGGCAGAGAATCGCCTTATTTGCCATGTATTTTACGCCTAGCGTGCTGGAAGTGCCGCCGTGGTCGGAGGTATTTGCCAGCGCACGCAAAGCGCCAGAACGCTCTAGGAAAGCTTATTTCGGGTTGTATCCGTTCAAGTGGAAAACCCATTGGGAGCGATCGTTTGAGGCTTTGCGGGGAGGAGGGCGGTTGTTTGTCGCGCCGATTTTGCAGACATTGATTCTCAACCGCGCGCCCAGGGAAACTCTCGATTGGGTGGATCGAGTGGCGAGTTGGGACTTTCAAAGGATTGTACCTTGTCACTTCGATAGTGCGATCGACTCCCGGCCGCGTCAATTTCGGCAAGCATTCTCATTTCTGGAAAAACACTCGCCTGTTAATTCCTTACCCGAAGACGATTTTAAATTGCTCAGGCAGATTGATGCGGGTTTGAATAAAACTGGTTTGGTTCCGCCTGCGAAAGAGAAAGTTTAATCTGAAATTTTGCACCATTCTGAATAAGCTGTTTGATCGCAGGCAAGATGCCTGTGCCACAAAAAAATAAAGTATTGTGGAACGGGCAAGATGCCAGTTCCGGCTAGAAGCCTACCAAAAAGATTAAACTCTTGACAATTGGTGTCGGTTTATTCATTTATCTCATTAAATTATTAATCAGCTCATCCACCCTCGAAAGTCCTTGAATAATTTGCTCTACCCTCCGCAGTTCATTTATAGGATTTAGGCTTCTAATAGTTTTCGGGGATGTAGCTGAAGTATGTGCCGCAACACCTCTTTCTTCCCCAAACGTATTCATGGTAGCCAGCCAAGCAGGATCTAAATCATCGGTATCTATTCCTATTGGCAAAAGCAACACCATAAGATTAGCTTCTTTGATTCCATGATTCGAGTCAATGCTTCGCTTAAAACTATTAATAGCTAAATCTATTTTTTTGTTTACTTTTATTTTTTCCGGTGGCAAAGCTTTACTTCCCTTAGTTGGAGTCAGTGTATCTGGTGGTGCTTCCATCATTTGACCAGAAAAGCCAAGCAAGCAGATTAAAGTACGGCAAGTCTTACCCTGACTATCCCAATTCTTTTTAGCATTAAGGGCTACTTCCCAAACTCTGTCCTCAAAATAAGCCTCAATTTCGGCATGAACTAAAACTCGGTAGGCAAGAGTTAAGGCTAGCTGCCGCTCGGAATATAAACCTAGAGGATTAATCTTAGGAATAAATTGTTTTTTTAACCTATTTAACTGCTGGGTTAGAGTACGAAATCTAACTGATTTTGGCATACCTCTCAATAACTTACCTCAAACCGTTAAAGATAATATGGTTATCTACGAGTTCAGGTACATTAAACTTTACATCCAAAACCTTTAACAAAGCTTTGCCCCACAGTGAGAGACGAGTATGAGTTTCGCGAATGCTAGTTGTGCTTTTCTCAACAGCTTCTCTGAATTCGCTATTAGATGATGAACATAACTCTTTAAAAGCTTTTTCCACACCCGCCGGATTCTTCTCAGCAGCTTCACTAATAACTGGATCTGAAAAATAAAAAACCATTACATCTAAAATAGCTCGATTAAACTTGCCTCGGTAAGTATTAGAACTACTCAACCACACGCGAAATATATTTTCTTCTCCAAATATTGTAGTGGTTGTTTGCACTGCCTTTTCAAATTGGCTAACTGTATATCTGACCTCAGTTTCTTTCTCTTTCCAATCCTTGTTGAGTTTTTTGCAAGTCATATCCAGGAACACTTTAAGATTACCGCGATAATCGGATAAAAAATGATGGAATCCTACATATCGCAGTAATAATTCGACATCGCGCATCCGAGGATCGGGATTTTGGGATTTAAGTATTTTTCTTAAAGCCTGATTTTTAATTGATTCGTCATCTAAAAAATTGATGAAATCACCTGGATGCAATGCTTGCCTGAGTTCTTGTGGAGATAGCGGAGTATTTTCTACATTCAGACGGAGAAAAATTTTGTAGAGTAAACTTTCTGTATGCCAATTCCGAATCAATGTAGTACGAAGAGTTTGATTATCGAGTGCATCAAGTACAGAACTATGGAGAAGATCGTTTTTTAGAGCCTCATGCGTACAACCATTGAGTTCAGGTCTAAATTCTAAGTTTTTCAAAGCAAAACTATCGTTGGGAGTTTCGCTCCTTCCATAAAATTGCAGAATCGTAAGCAAGCGTTGCTTGCCGTCAAGAACTACAAATTTTCCGCGCTTTTTATCTTGAGAAGCCAAAACTATATCTGGAATGGGAAATCCTAGAAAAATTGATTCAATAAACCTGCTTTTGCGAGTTATATCCCAAGCATCTCGTCTTTGAAATCTTGGATTAAGTTGAATATTGTCACGAACAAGTTGATCGAGTATGGTGGCTGTCGTCCAGTCATTCCCAGCTACTATAATTTCTGAAATTTCGTCTAATACTGATTTGGGATTACCATTAGATTCAAGCTCATAATCTAGAGCTTCATCTTCCTCCTCAAAGCTTACTTCTTCTTGTTTTTCTAAGAGGTTTAGTTCAGGCATGACCGCGCTCTACTGGGTAAGTTTAATTTGGATACAGTATACCTAAGTATAGCAGAAGTCAGAAGCGTTAAGTTATCATAGCAGTAACTAATTTATCGATTATGAAAACGAGCGCTTTTAATTTTTACGGATTTTTAAGCTTGATGGCGAATTTTTCAACTTAAACTCATCAAACTTCACCACTTCCGACTCCGGTTTCCGCGTATCAAAATAGTAGCTGCTAACCGTACCCTCCCCCGTATCAAAAATAGTAAAAGCGGTAATATCGTTGCTATCAATATACGGCAGCGGCCGCCCGTCTTCTCCCAACAAAGGTGCAACAGTCGGCACCACAGGTTCCAATCCGTTCGGGTCTCCAATAGCGCTGTAATCTTCCCGATATCCCGGCGGCACAAATCGGCGCTTTTCCCCCACAAAAGCACCGTAACTGTTGCCCACATTAGAAGTCTCCAAAAAGTGCATTCCGCTGGAACTTACAAACCGATTCCACAAGTGCGAATGTCCGTAAAATACCAACTGCACCCCCGCTGTTTCTAGCAACGGCACTACATCCCGAATCAGATAATCTTGCTGTTTCGGATACTCGTAACGCACCATTTTAATCTCGCCATCGAGAGCGCGATCGACTATTTGCACAGGGTCGGTATAAGCAGGTACAATATTGTCACCCAGAGAATGCGGCGGGTGGTGAAACATCACAATTTTATATTTTGCCTGCTGGAATTCCGAACTTTTTAACTCTTTTTGCAGCCAAGTATATTGAGCGCTACCCTTGACAATAGGCTCAAAAATATGCTGTCCGTATCCCCATTTTTCGGGATTATTAAAATCTTCGTTTCGTTCGCGATACCTGCCTCTAGCACCCGGATCTAAATTCGGAGTCCGCCAGATATTCGCAACGTACAAAGTCACTAACCGCACGTCCCCAAAAGTCACAGCATAGTAGTTTTTGCCTCCAGGTAAATTGAAAATTTCGTCATAGGTATCGCTATTAAAAGTATTGTTTTTTAGCCATATTTCCCGCACAGAAGAGTCATTATTGGGATTCAAAGAGGCAGCACGTTGAGCGTAGATTTTCTCGGCAGCAGCGCGGGGAAAAGGATCGTTAAATTGGTCGCCGAGTGTGCTGTTGGTTGCAAACCTACCCATGATTTCATGGTTCCCAATGGCGGGAAATAAAGGCGCGTGTTGGATCAGTTCGCCGCCGCTGTAAACGGTTTTGATGCCGTTTTTGTCCAGTTCTGAAAATGCGCGACCTTGCAGAGTCGGAAAGAAGGCGCGGCCTCGGTAGTCGTCGAACCATTCAGAAGCGCGATCGGGTATATTAATTAAATCTCCTGCCATAAAAACCGCGTCAACTCTCCCAATTGTTTCGGCTACTTTCTGGAGATTTGCTGCTGTCATAGGCATCAATTGATGGTCGGAAGTGAGGAGAATTTTGAGCGGCATTCCTGCTGCTGGTGTCGGAGAAAGAGTGAAAACTTTGCTGCTGACAGATGCGCCGTCTTCTCTTTCGCTGGTGACTCGATAAGGAATGCGAACACCGGGCTTTAAATTGGGGACTTCTGCTTCGTGCCGCCAGATGTCGCGGACAATTGGATTGCTGTCAATTATGCTTTGTTTGATTTCATCGGAAATGCGCGAGTCTTTGTCTTCGCGAGTGCGACTTAGCTTAGTAGTATTGGCGGTCGTAATTTCATTCAAATTTTCGCCGTAATCAACCGTGTTGCGAGTCCCAGCAAACTCGGTAAACCAAACAACTCGCACCGAGCTTGCTGTTGGGGATTGCAGAAACGGATCGGTTAAAAGCTGAGGTTTGTTAAGGTAAGATTGCATCATGAAACCTAGCAATAGGACAATCAAAATCAAAACAGCAAAAAACCAGGGATTACCAGAATAACCTTGAGAACTTTCTACTTTATTAGGCAAAGGAGTTAACATAAGTCATTAGTCATTAGTTTGTAGGGGCGGGTTTCACCAGCAAAATAGAACTCCCAACCCAAATACATATAAACCCGCCCCCGCCAACTTTGAATTTTAAACTACCAAGGTTATCAAAAAGTTAAGAAATTAGTAAAAAATCTCACATATAACAAACCTCAACCATTTTTTGACCTCTTCTTATCTCTGAATTCTCTTTCTCTGCGCCCTCTGCGCCCTCTGCGGTTCATTAAAAAAAATCTCAAAAATGATTGAGAGTTGCGATATAACATTCTTAACACCCTTCCTTCAATCTAAAATCTAAAATCTAAAATCTAAAATCTAAAATCCCATGACTCGCCACCTTCTCAAAGCTAACTGCAAAACCGTACACTTAGGCGGTTTTTCTCCCAAGATCGAACCTGCTTTAAGGGTGGATTCGGGCGATCGCATCGATATCGAAACCTATTCAGGATATTATGTTGCTGACAAGGCGCCGCCCGAATTTCTCACCCCCGAATTTTTAGATATTTGTCAGAATTTGCCTCCCAACCGCAAAGTTGGCCCCGGGCCCCACTTGCTAACAGGCCCGATTTATGTTAACAATGCCGAACCGGGAGACGTTTTAGAAATTCACATTGAGGATGTTTACCCGAGTTTACCAGTAGGATTTAATGCAATTCGCGCCGGATGGGGAGCTTTGCCTGAATATTTCCCCGAACCTAAATTGCGGTTTATTCCGCTAGATTTAGAGCAAAAAATTGCTGAATTTCCCGCAGGTAGCGGCATTCGGATTCCCCTGCATCCTTTTTTTGGAATTATCGGCGTTGCCAATGCAGAAATCAACCGTTCTTCTATTCCTCCAGAGCGCTACGGCGGCAATATGGACAATCAGGAACTCCAACCAGGAACGCGGTTATTTTTACCTGTTTTTCTTCGCGGCGGTTTACTGTCCATCGGCGACGGACATTCGGCACAAGGAGATGGTGAAGTTGACGGTACTGCGATTGAAACTTCGATGAACGGCACTATTCAAATCATCTTACGCAAGGATTTATTTCTGATATTTCCGTTTGCGGAAACGCCCACTCATATTGTGATTATGGGATTTGGTAGAACATTAGATGAAGCGTTTGAGATGGCGGTAAAACAGACGGTTTATTGGCTGCAAAAGTTTGCAGGTTTCAAAGAAGAAGATGCTTATGTTTTCTGTTCGCTTGCGGTAAATTTTCGGATTACGCAGGCTGTCAACAATCCCCAAAAAGGAGTTCACGGAATGATGCCCAAGTGTATTTTGCCGGAGGTGAAAATTCTGGGTCACGGAGTTTGATGTGTTATAATAACACGGAAGCGACAAAAAAATTAGGATCGCGATCGCAAAAACTACACAAATTTGTCACTGCGGTGGGTCGATCGCGATCGCCCTCCTGTTTAAAATTAAGCTTAAGATAGGATAAGTTACAAATTCTACCTAAATCGACCTCAACATGAAAAACCAGACTGACGATGTTGCCAAAAAAGATTTAGTCGATCGAGCTTTTGGAAGTGCAGCAATACCCGATCCGACAGCGTGGGTGCACGAACATTATTTTCTGGCTAATTTCGCAGCTACTCTCGCCCACCTCCGAGAACATTTGTCTGATGAGAGTTGCGAAATCGGCGAGAATGGCGACTCGGGCGAGGGGATATTATCGATCGATGGTAAAATTAGAGATATTTTGAGAGCTACTTTTAGCGACGACTGCTGGCAGTATGTCGAAAGTTTATTGTGAGTTTGGTAAAATCCCTAAGTATTTGTACATTAATAACTTTAGATCGTAAATCATATTTGTTTCAAAAAAGAATGCAACTGTAGGCCCGCGATCCAAACCCTTAGATCGTCTGTCATTCCCAATTCTTCAATTTTTTAATCTCAAATCTCAAATGGTATCTGTTTCCTCCCCCAAAACTGACTCGCAACTCAGAGTGCCTGCGTGGATTTCCACTACAATTTGACGTATTTGTGATGCAGGATACTTTAGAGTCGCCGGGAATTACTGTCGCTAGGAATTTCGATCGATCGCAAAAATTCCGCACTTTCTTCCGGCAAAGCAGTATTGATAAACATCCCGCTGCCCAACTCAAACCCAGCTTGCTTGGTGACTCTGGGAATAATTGCGATATACCAGTGAAAGTATTTTGTCCCCTGTTCCGCTGTCGGCACAGAGCGGATAGTATAGTTGTAATCGGGATTGTTCAATCCGTAATAAAGCTTAACCAGTACAGTTTTCAAAGTATAAGCAAGATCCGTAATTTCCGCATCGGTAATGTCATCAAACGAAGAAGAATGCCGGCGCGGAAAAATCCAGATATGAAACGGCGAAAGTGCAGCATAAGGGATAAAAACTACAAAATGTTCGCTCTCGAAAATCACTCTTTCACCCGCCGCTAACTCATCTTCCAAAGTGCGGCAAAACAGACATTCTCCCGTGTCGTCAAAATAGCGAACTGCTGCATCAATGCGGCTGCGAAATAGGCTGGGTACAACTGGCGTAGCTGCTATCTGCGAGTGAGGATGTTCGAGAGAAGTTCCGGCACTCTCCCCGTGATTTTTGAAGATAATAATTGTTTCAATATGAGGATATTTTCTGATTTCTAAATAACGCTGGCGGTATACTAAAAGTATGTCCGTTACTTCTTCAACGCTCAACAAAGCTGTCGTCAAATCGTGTCGCGGGTGTTCGACAATTACTTCGTGAACGCCGATTCCCGCCATCGTGCGGTGAATTCCCGATGATATTCTCATCCATTCTGCTGTCGGGGAGAGGGCGGGATATTTGTTGCCAATGGCCCTGACTTTCCAGCCGGTGCGATCGCCCAAACGGCAAGTTTCTAAGGTTCCGTCTTCCTCATTTCCCACGCAAAACGGGCAATCGGCACGGTGCGGTGGCACTGCTGCTGTCCACTTTTTTTTGTTGGCGAATTGATCCGGTCTTGTCGCCCGTTCGGTGGCGATGATTACCCAATCTCTGGTAATTAGATTTTGTCTAAGTTCAGACATTTTCTTACCTTCAGTTTTCGGGTCAAATTGTCTCTTATTTTAGATACATGATTTGCGATTTGTCATCGCTTTATTGTAAAATCTTAATAAATCTTGACTTTTGAATTTCCGGCTTGTAGTCTGCTAGATACCCGAATTATTCAATAATTCTGGTGTCTAAAGTGGGTAAAGCTAATAGCAGTTTGAACAAGTGAAAAAGAATCGTAAAATCGTTGCTAAATTCAAATCATCCGCGTGGATCAGCGGTTAAATTTTCTCACCAAGCCATTCCCTCCCCCTCGCCAACAACTCGTCCAAACTTTCGATCGGCCAAAACCGCACCTTTCCATCCTGCGAACCAGTTATTAAAAACTTCCCGTCCCGACTAAAACAAATACTATAAATCGGACTTTTCAACTCCACAAAATCAGCCTCACCTTTGAGCAAATTGCCTTTATAGCCGCTAAAGTCCGCCAGTAAACTCCCCCGCAAGTCCCACAATTTGGCAGTGCCGTCTTGTGATGCAGTGGCGATCGTATCTCCTGTGCGGCTAAAACAGACACTTGTTACCGAGTCATTATGTCCGGTGAATGTTACCAAGCAGTTGCCTTGCAAGTCCCACAATTTCGCAGTTTTGTCATCTGAGGCAGTGGCGATCGCCTCTCCATTCGGGCTAAAACTGACACTCCATACCGAGTTATTATGTCCGGTGAATGTTACCTTGCAGTTGCCTTGCAAGTCCCACAATTTGGCTGTTTTGTCAGATGAGGCAGTAGCGATCGCATCTCTTGTCGGGCTAAAACTGACACTCCATACCGAGTTATTATGTCCGGTGAATGTTACCTTGCAGTTGCCTTGCAAGTCCCACAATTTGGCTGTTTTGTCAGATGAGGCAGTAGCGATCGCATCTCTTGTCGGGCTAAAACTGACACTTCTTACCCGGCCATTATGTCCGGTGAATGTTACCAAGGAGTTGCCCTGCAAGTCCCACAATTTGGCAGTTTTGTCAGATGAGGCAGTAGCGATCGCATCTCTTGTCGGGCTAAAACTGACACTATTTACCGAGTTATTATGTCCGGTGAATGTTACCAAGCAGTTACCCAGCAAGTCCCACAATTTGGCTGTTTTGTCATCTGAGGCAGTGGCGATCCTATCTCCTGTGGGGCTAAAACTGACACTCCATACCGAGTTATTATGTCCGGTGAATGTTACCAAGCAGTTACCCAGCAAGTCCCACAATTTGGCTGTTTTGTCATCTGAGGCAGTAGCGATCCTATCTCCTGTGGGGCTAAAACAGACACTTGTTACCTGATAATTATGTGCGGTGAATGTTACCAAGCAGTTGCCCTGCAAGTCCCACAATTTGGCTGTTTTGTCATCTGAGGCAGTAGCGATCGCATTTCCAGTCGGGCTAAAACTGACACTCCATACCGACTTATTATGTCCGGTGAATGTTACTAAGCAGTTACCCTGCAAGTCCCACAATTTGGCCGTTTTGTCATGTGAGGCAGTAGCGATCGCATTTCCAGTCGGGCTAAAACTGACACTATTTACCAAGTCATGATGTCCGGTGAATGTTACCAAGCAGTTGCCCTGCAAATCCCACAATTTCGCGGTGTTGTCATCTGAGGCAGTGGCGATCGCCTCTCCATTCGGGCTAAAACTGACACTCCATACCGAGTTATTATGTCCGGTGAATGTTACCAAGCAGTTGCCCTGCAAGTCCCACAATTTGGCCGTTTTGTCATATGAGGCAGTAGCGATCGCATTTCCAGTCGGGCTAAAACTGACACTCCATATCGACTTATTATGTCCGGTGAATGTTACCAAGCAGTTACCCTGCAAGTCCCACAATTTGCCTGTGCCGTCAATTGAGGCAGTAGCGATCGCATTTCCAGTCGGGCTAAAATAGACACTATTTACCGATCCCTTATGTCCGACAAACTGGTACTCTTCGCGGATTTTAGCAAGAATATTCTGCAAAACTAACAGAGGATTGGTAACGGGATATTCGGAAAGCGGCGGATTATCTGGGATCCAGTTCTTTAAATCTTCTCCTGCTTTGATAGCTGCCCGCAAGGCTTCTATTTGCTGTCCCTTCGACTGAAAAAGATTTAACGCCATGCGTCCAGCTTCTTCGATTTTGAAAACTTTCCTGAATTGTTTACGGAATTCTCTTAATGATTCATTACTTTTTTTCAGTTCTTGCAGTTCATCAGCTCGACTGGCATCTAAAAATTTATCATCCTCATCGCTTAAACGTTTCCCCACTTTCCACTGCAACGCATCCTGCAACGCTTGGCCGCGCAACAGTCGGGAAGTATCTTGACAATCTGAGGCTATCCAAGCGGCGAAGTTTTCCTGGTAGGGGCGGAGTTTTGCTAATTCTTTCTCTACCCAATCGAGGTTAAATATTTCTCGATAAATAGGGTTGTAAACTTGCAGTTGACCGTGTTTTTTAACAACTAACCCCGATAACTGTAACTCCATTTGGCCGGGACAGTTATCAGCGGCGACCCCCCCCAGCCCCCCCTTAGCAAGGGGGGGAGTAAGATTGTCTTTTTCCTCCTCTGCTAAGGGAGGATTAGAGGTATCTTTCCCAGCCCTTACTAAAGAAGAATTAGTGCTATCTTTCCCCCCCCTTAGCAAGGGGGGGTTAGGGGGGGTAATAATTTGCTGATAGATGCCGAGGAGTTGGCTGGTACGCTGTTGATTGCTGAGGATGCGATCGCGAATTGTTCCGAGGTGTTCGGGATTGTCGTTTTCTTCCCAATTGTTAATAATGTAAGCTTGTACCAGTTCGGCAATCTCAGGATTGCTGGTTTCTGCTTGTTCTAGGACAATTTTACAAAGTTTTTGAGTCAAAAAAGGCTGTCCGCCCGTCCAGTCTATAATCTCATTTAAAACCTGAATGGGACGATCGACTTTTCCTTCTAAGCCTTTCGCTAAAGGTGCAGCTTGTTCCTTAGTAAAACCTTTTAATTCAATAGCTTGACCGATATTAAAGGGCGTGCGTTTTTTATCTTGAATCAAATCTGAAGGTGTTGCGACGCCCAACAGACAAAATGTTAAGCGTTGATAAGCAGGATTTTCACCGCTCTGACCTTGATTGTGACAAGCACGAATATAAGCAAAAAAGTCATCAGTCGGAAAGTTTAAACTAAGAACGCTATCAATTTCATCAATAAAAATTACAATGTTTTGAGAAATGCGTTTCAGGAGGATAGAATCGATAAACTCTGCCAAACGATCCTGCGGTGACAGCCAATCACACTCGCTCAACCAATGTTTTAGATTGACATCCAGCGATAATTTGCGATTGAGATTTAACAAAATACTGTTGTACCACTTTTCCGGGGTAGTTAACTGAGTTCCCTTTCCAGAAAAATCTATTTCAACACAAGCTATTTCCTCTTGTTTCAGGCGATTCATCACTTGTACGCGCAAGCTGGATTTACCTGTTTTGCGCGAATTTAAAACATAACAAAACTTACCTTTTTTCAGTTCTTCATACAGTTGTTGGTCAGCTTCTCGCTCGACATAAGTTTGGGTATCAACGCCCAAAGTAGCTTCACAAATATATTTGTAAGTCATTTGTTCCCCCGATTAATTGGGATTTAGGCGAACGAAAAAATATTGCCGATACAAATCGCACCGAGGCAAACAATTATTTAGATCGACCAGCACCAATCCCATACCTTGCAATTTAAAAGTTGCGTTGGTGTCAAGTGGCACGGGCTGTGTTTCATTGACAACTTGATAGTAAGCAGTTTCTAGTTGAGGATTTTTACGGAGTTCTTCCAACTGTTCTCGTAAATGACTGATAAATGGACTTGCTTCTGTAGCAGCAATTTCCAAAAGTCTATCGAGGGAACATTGCTCTTTGCGGAGAAAAACAAAAGCTTCTTGGATCAGATAAGGATGCCCGCCAAAAATTTTCCTAAATTGCTTAAATATATCTGAATTCAACCCCTGAAGTTGATAGCACTTTGCTAAATAATCAACTTGAGCGGGAGTGAAATCGAGTAAAGTTTTAGTTAAGCCCACACCGCTAAGAGGAGAGTAGTTAATATCTAAGGAACCGTAAACATTGGTTGAGTGAACAATGATCAACCGCAATTTTTTCCAAAGTTCAGCAAATTGATTTCCCTCAAGGTGCAGTTGACTCCAACATCTCAATAATTCACAAAAATCAATTCGGAAAGATTCTTGATCAAAAACCCGATCGACATTTTTAAAAGCCAGTACCAAAGGTTGAGTCTGATTTTTTAACAAATAGTCCTCAAAGTAGGTTTGAGTATTCGTGTGTTCGTCAAACTCATCGCTATCCCAATATTCAGCTAATTTGTTTTCTAAACCCAAACTTCTACCAACTCGTTTACACAGCCATTTTAGTAATTCCTCATAACTTGAGAAAACACTACTACTTGCTTGGTTAAAATCCAAAGTAACGGCTTGATATTTATGACCTTTAGCACGCTCGATAATTCGGTTCAACAGTAAAGTTTTCCCCGTATATTTAGGTGCTTTAATCCGAATCACTGCTCCAGGTTCCAAGATTTTATCACAGCATTCAGATTCTATCGGATGACGCTCTACATAGTAAAAATTCAATTCTTCTCTATCGTCAGAGGAGATTCCCGAAGCTTTTATTAATTTATCGCTAACTAATTCACGTTTATACTGAGCAAATAGCGGGATTAATTGATCGCGCTGTCGGAAGCGTTCGCCCGGTTCATTTTTAAAACCAAATAACTCGCAGATATTTGAAATATGGTATCTGACACCCGATGAATCATTAAGTTTGAGGGATTTAGCGATCGCTTCCTCTGACTTCCCTTGCAACCACATATCTAATACCTCATGCTGTAGGGGTTTTAGCTTTTTTGGATAAATGGCGTCAAACTCTTTTTGATTCATGATCCGCATACCTGCCTTAGCGCTTTACCTACCACTCTTACTAATTTACCACAGTTGTCAGCTTCAGCCCCGATAGCCAGTTTAATTTCACAAATTTACAAACACCAGCTCATTTGTGAATATTTTTTCACAAACCCTTCTACTCCCTTGTCAAAAAAAGGGGTAATTCCCCGGCAATTGACAACTTTGTTGAATTTATTTAGCAATCAAATAATAGTAAGAAAGTTAGTTTATTATCGAAATTGTAGATATTGGAATTAACTAAATGAAAAATTTAAATCGGCTACCCCAGAACAAGAGTACATCAGCTAAAAAGGTAAATCAAGTGAAAAAATCTGACAATTCAGACACCAAGTGGTCGATCCAGGTAGTTGTAGTACCGATCGCCATCGCCCTAATTCAGTTAGCAACAACGTACATCAGCACTCAAAATACCCAACAACCGCCAAATCCACCGATCGAGCACAGGACTCCACCCTCACAATAACATCCGATGCGATCGCCCTTATTAAGCCAACTGCACATTCTGCAACTTGCAAATAGCTTTCAACACTTGCGCCAACAAGAGCGATCGCTCCATATCAATCAAATTGAATTCTGGTAAAATCTGATACAGCGTATTCCAGTTTTGTGAAGTATAGGGACACGGCTTGGCCTAAGTCCCTACGGGGAAGCTCGCGATAGGCGGGTGTACTTCATAAATGTAAAATCTAATAAGTACAAGGATTTCCCCGCGTGAGATGAATAAACTGATATCTACTTTAATGTTCCGCTGTCAAAAGATGGAATTGCTCGGTATCAATGCGATTTGCTCGATACAAAATTTCAGCTATTTCCGAAAGCGCTAACACAGAATGGGCGCGATAACCGTTAGCCTGCAATTTATCTTTGACTCCCTGTTCGTGGTCGATCAATACCACGATATCTTCCACATTTAACCCAGCAGATTTTAACTTAGCCGCGCCTTCCATCACGCTTTTGCCGCTGATCAAAATATCATCGACTACGACAATCGTTTCTCCAGCCTGAAAATGCCCCTCAATTAACTTACCTGCACCGTAAGTTTTCACCTCCTTGCGCGGGAAAATCATCGGGCGTTCCATCCGCAAAGCTAAACCCGTTGCTGTGGGTAAAGAACCGTAGGGAATTCCGGCAATGCGATCGAATTTTAAATCCTTGAGAATGTCTGCATAAGCGCTGACAATTTGATGAAAAATCTGCGGAATAGAAATTATTTTCCGCAAGTCGATGTAATATGGAAATACGGCTCCCGATGCTTGTACGTGGTCGCCAAAAACTACGCAGCCGATGTCATAAAGTTGCAATATTAAATCGCGGTGAGGTTCCGGTTGTAAAAAGCAAACATCGGGCAGCCACAGTTCGCAAGTGGGACTACCTGCGATCGCCCGCAGCCTCTGTTTATTAATACTATCCCGCAATTTCTCAATTTCTCGGCGCGGCTCTTTCCCCGCTAATAAACTTGGGGGGACTGGCAGCAATAAATCTTCACCATTCTTGCTTAAACCGGCCGCCAGTAGTTGTGCGAGGTCGTTTTCTTCTGTGATGTCATTTTCTGCGGGGATGTCTCCTTCGACTAAAATTAGGCGCTCAGGAGCTGCTTGGCGGATGCGCGCCAACATATCCGGCATTACTCCTACTTCTAAACCGACTTTTTCGGGAGTTCCCCAAGTTTGAGAGAGTCGGACTAATTGCAAGTAAAAAGGGTTGTTTGGCGTCGGGTATTCTTGCACAGCCTCCGCTGAGGGGTTGGCGGTGGCACAGAGTACAAAAACAGTTTTTCCGGCGTATAACAAAAAAGGCGCTACTTGGTCTAATCCGGCATAGGGGCTTAAAGTAATAGCGTCAACTTGCCAGTCTTGAAATACAATTTTGGCAAACACTGTGCTGGTATTTAAATCGCAGTGTTTCGCATCTAAAATTACTGGCAGGTGAGGGGGAATAATTTTTAAAATTTGTTGCAGCAATTCCCAACCGGGAATACCGAGAGATTGGTAAAAACCGAGGGTGATTTTGCAGGCACAAATTAAATCGGCTGTTTGGTCGATCGCACTTTTTAGCTTTGACAACAAATCAGTTACAAAAGTTTGAGTCTCTTCCCCAGTCATGGAAACCAGCGCGGGCAAGGTTTCCGGGTCGGGGTCGAGGGCTAAATAAAGCAAACTTTGATTGCTTTCAACAGCCGCTAACAGTTTATCGAAAAAGTTGGTTCGATCCGTCATAGTGTGTTAGGGAGGTAAGGGAAAATTAAAAAATTGCCGATCGAAGTGGGAGGGGTGTTGTGCCGGAAGAAACCGATCCCCGTTGAAATTGAAATTAAGAATCTTTTAAAATTGTAGAAGGTAAAGAGCAGGAAATTTGTAACTTTGGGAGCAGTTTCATTGGGACTGATTTTCGGGTTGGCTGCACCGGTGATTGCAGCTAACCCCAGCAAATCAATTAGTTGCGGTAAAATAACCATTGTCAGCGCGGCGATTTTATCGGCATTCCCCTGCCGCACGCGAGTTTAGCAAATGCGGATTTGCAAGGGGCAGATTTGAGAGGATCAAATTTTAGGGAAGCTAATTTATCCGGGCTTCTTGGCGGCAAGCTAATTTATTTACAAGGCGCTAATTTGAACGAAGCTAATTTAATCCAGAGCCCGTTTGACGGGGCTAATCTAAAAAATGCTAAGGTGGCAGGTGTTATTTCGGTTGAAGGTAGTATTAAATAGAAGCAGAAGCTAAACCAATGCCCGCCTTTTATTAAGGATAGTAATAAATGATCGGTACGATCGACTTTACGATTTGGGACGAGTTGCTGCAACGCTACGTTGACGATTTCGGCCGCGTCAATTATCGGGGCTGGAAAGCTGAGG
Source organism: Microcoleus pseudofavosus SVA1_A4 (assembly GCF_036700565.1). Classification (NCBI taxonomy): domain Bacteria; kingdom Bacillati; phylum Cyanobacteriota; class Cyanophyceae; order Oscillatoriales; family Microcoleaceae; genus Microcoleus; species Microcoleus pseudofavosus. The sequence goes on along the minus strand of NZ_JAUBPE010000011.1, from coordinate 46,403 downwards.
GGGCGGATGTTTTGAGGGCGTGGCTGGAAAGTTTGGCGGATGTGGATTTGGCGGATTTTACTGATGCGGATGCGCGGCTGGCGTTGTGGCTGAATGCGTATAATGCGATCGCAATTTCTCAAGTTCTCGAAGTATATCCGATCGCGTCCATCCGTCCCAAAGTTTTGGGAATTCCCAACTGGCTGAGTTTTTTGGATTTTTTCACCCGTTCAAATTCGATTATTGGCGGCAAAAAGTACAGTCTCAATCAAATCGAACACGCAATTTTGCGGCCGGAATTTGCGGAACCGCGCATCCATTTTGCATTAGTTTGCGCTTCTGTCGGGTGCCCGCTGCTGCGTCGCGGGGCTTATTTCCCGGAGTCGGTGCGGACTCAACTAGAAGCAGATGCCAGCCGTTTTATTCACAATCCTGATAAGGTGCGATATGATGCCGAGAAAAAGACTCTTTATTTGAGCAAGATTTTTAAGTGGTACGGCGAGGATTTTGTAAAGGCGGCGGGTTCGGTGGCTGAGTATGTGGGCGGTTATTTGGGACCGGAGGCGGCTGTGGGTGATGGATGGGCGATCGTTTTTTTGCCTTACGACTGGAATCTGAATCAGGTTGATGGATAAAATTTGCGCCTAGGGGTAGGTGTTTTATTAAGGGGGTGATTTTTTTCGGCTGTATCAGTTGCGTAGTATGGGTTTAAGGCACTTTATGAAAAATCAGACGGACGCAAATGCTGTATTGCTTGCTGTCAAAGGTTTTGAGGTTTGTTGAAAATTTTGCCTTTTGACAAATCGGTATTAAAATGGTACTGGTATGATTAAAGTTGCAACGATCGTAAAACCCTATCAGGGATTGAAAAACGGTGGCAGTAACAGCGCATGAACTGGCAGCATATCGTTGCGATCGCCAAAAACCCCAGATCCAATAACTTTAAGTACAAAAATATGACCCAAAAACAATGGATGATTAGCCGGATGACGATATCGGAACTTAATTTAGCAGTAGATTGGGCAGCGGCAGAAGGTTGGAACCCCGGATATTATGATGCCGAATGTTTTTTTCAAACCGATCCTCAAGGATTTTTCATGGGTTATTTGAATGATGAACCTATTGCTTCAATTTCTGCCGTTGCCTATGATTCCAGTTTTGGTTTTATTGGTTTATATATTGTCAAACCTTCCTTTCGGGGCCAGGGATGGGGAGTAAAATTGTGGCAAGCCGCGATCGAATATTTAGGAACGCGAAATATTGCTTTGGATGGCGTTATTGCCCAACAGGAAAATTATCAAAAATCTGGTTTTAAATTAGCTCACCGTCACATTCGTTATCAAGGTCGAGGATTTGGAGTTATTCCTGACGAGTTGATTCCACTTTCAACCGTTCCTTGGGAAGAAATTCTAGCCTATGATTCTCAACATTTTCCTGTTCCCCGTCCGGTTTTTTTAAAGCATTGGATTCAACAACCTAAAATAATCGCTTTAGGTGTCAAACATCAGGGAAAACTAAGCGGTTATGGCGTTTTAAGAGTTTGCCGTCAGGGGTATAAAATTGGGCCATTATTTGCCGATAATGTCGGTTTTGCCGAATTATTATTGCAAGGATTAATGGCAAAAATACCCGATTTTACTGTATTTTTAGATGTGCCTGATACCAATTTAGAAGGTATTAATCTGGCTGACAAGTACGGAATGAAACCAGTTTTTGAAACTGCACGAATGTACACATTAACGCCACCAAATTTACCCATAAATCAAGTGTTTGGGGTGACAACCTTAGAACTCGGTTAAACATCAGTTAACAGCACAAGCTGATGGGCCACCATTGCCGATCGCCAAACAGTATTGCGGTGATGGTGGCTAGTACGGCTATTTTGCCAGCACTTGCTTCACCGATCGCCAACCCCTCTCATATCAAATCCGGTAGCATCGGAATTAATATAACCCGCAATCAGGACACGGCAGTGCCGTTTCCCTACAATAAATCTGGCGTAGGGAAACGGCACTGCCGTGTCCTCTATATCATTCCGGCGCAGCCGGAATTGATATCACATTTCCAGTCCGCAGGCGATCGCCAGTTCGATCGACAAAACGAAGTAATTCCGGTTGCAATTACCATAAAACCCTATGAGGGATTGAAACATCGAGGATTGTAATCCTCGACAACAAATGATTCATAGTTGCAATCAAACTAAATCCCGATCGGGGATTGAAACAAAATTCTGCGTTACTAGGAAAAGTGACAGGTTAGATGAATGCTAACCAATTAGCTATTGATCCGCCCTTAAACCTCTCCACTCAAAATCTGTTGAACCGTCAAACTTAGCTGTGGAAACATCGGAGATACGATCGCCTCTCCATCCCGAAATACCCCAACCTCAACATATTGCCCATCCTCAAGCCGCAAAACCGTCACAACTTGTTCAATTGGATCGATAACCCAATACTCTGCAATGCCCCGCGCTGCGTACTGAGCTCGTTTGCGTTGGCGAAGCCCTCGAAGAGGATCGTAATCCCGATCGCTCGCTGCCCACTCTACCCGGACTGACTACCTCCACAACAAACCGAGGAGGCAGCATATCGAAAGTGATAGTTAGCCTGGTTGCTGTCAGCGGAATGTGTTCGGGTTCCAGAATTATCAAATCGGGGTAGCGGTTGGCCGCATCTCCCGATCCTCTTCGAGGGCTTCGCCAACGCAAAACGGCAACTTGAACCTCGCAATTATGCGTTTTAATCAGTCTAAGTGGCACTAGCCCGCTGCTAGCAAGATAGAAAAATAGATAGTTAGCAATGAAATTATTAGGTTCAGATTCTGGTGGCAAAGCTATTAACTCCCCATCTATTAACTCATAGCGTTGACCCGTATCATTTGAGTAATTAAGGTACTCGTCAAAAGTTAATTTTTTAGATTGAGCTTGTACCATAAAATTACATTCCTTGATTTATTCGTTCCTTTCTGCTGGGAGTTTGTTTATGTAGAAACGGTTTCAACAGCCGAAGGATATCAATCAAAACTGCTGTGCTAGTTCAGCAGGTGTCCCAGCCTCCATCGACAATCGACCCACAAGTGACATATTAAAAACTATCACAGTTCAAATCCTCTGGAATATAAACAATGATTTCAGATAAATTTCGGCGCGAGTTGCGGGATCAAGCCAAACTCTGGCAAGCAGAAGGACTCATCGATACTTCATTCTACCAACAACTTTCGGAACGCTACCAATTCAACACACTCGAAACCGCCTCCCGCAACCGTTTCCTCAGCATTCTCATCAGTCTCGGCGGCATTCTCCTCGGTATAGGAGTCATCACCTTTGTAGCCGCAAACTGGCAAGTTTGGTCGCGCGAAGTGAGAGTTGCACTGCTGCTAAGTCTTTTCGTAGCAGTCAATGCAGCGGGTTTCTATCTGTGGCGAATTCCCCCATCCCGAAGCAAAAACTCCCATCCCAATATGCCCTTAACAAAAGGGCGAAACAAACTCCTAGGTGAAGGATTGTTGCTGTTAGGTGCTCTGATTTTAGGAGCAAATATGGCATTGATGGCGCAAATGTTCCATATTGGCGGTTCTTCCTACGGACTTTTCCTTGCTTGGGGAATCGGCGTGCTCGGAATGGCTTACAGTTTGCGGTTGACTTCCTTGGGCGTTTTGTCCGCACTTTTAATCGGTTTGGGCTATTGGCTTGCCGTGTTAGATTGGTCTTCTAAAGTCGAGTTTTCTTGGCTGGAAGTTTTGGTGCGGCAAATGCCGATCGCAGCCAGTATAATGTTTGTGCCGCTGGCTTATTGGTGTCGATCGCGTGCTATTTTTGCCATAGGTGCGATCGCGATAATTTTTTCCCTACAAGTTTCCATTGCCCAAGGGTTAAATCCAACCTGGGGTGTTGCAATTTTTTGCGCCCTACCGCCCGCTTTGCTGTGGGGATACGACGATGCAATGTGGCCGAAGGTACACAGCAGGCTGTTTCAACCTACCGCCCGCAGTTTAGCACTGCTGTTTCTCGCCGGTTTGTTTTATCTTCTTTCTTTCTACGGGTTGTGGCAAGATTCGCCGAATCCTGCGCCAACTGATCCGGATTGGGTTTTGCTGGCAAATGTGGCTGTTTTGGGCGGTTTCACGGTGTTTGAATGGCTGCGTTTGGGACGTTTGGAACTGCGGCGGCCGAAACAAAAAGGAGTGAATTTGACCACAGGTGCGATCGGAATTTTAATCCTCGCCAGCGCCTTTATACCGCTTTTTCACCTCAGTTTTACTCCCATTCCTCAATTAGCGACTTTTCTGTTCAATGTTTGCTTATTTTTGCTTGCTGTCGGCTTAATCCGAGAAGGTTTAGCATTAGGAAACCGCCAGACTTTTTGGGGAGGCATGGTATTAATTACCCTGCAAATAATCAGCAGAGTGTTTGAATACAATACAGGATTGTTGCTCAAATCTTTTGTCTTTGTTTTGTGCGGACTTGGCGTAATTGCTGCGGGTTTGTGGTTCGAGCGCCACTTCGCAAAAATCAAAGATGAATAGAAATTATTCATCTCTCTGTTCTCTAACTCTGCGCCCTCTGCGGTCTCTGTGGTTTAATCATTCCGAAACAACCCTAAACAATATAACCCATACCTAACATGAACACAAACAACATTGACTTATTAGTTGAAAATCCAGATACAACAAATCTGTTTCAGCTTCCCCCCGCGGCGAAACGCCTTCCCGCGTGGCGGCTGTGGGGTCCTTTGCTCCTGCAAATCGGACTAATTGCCGCAGTACCCGCCACCGCAGTTTACACTTTTATTACTGGCAAAACAGTTGTCCTGCAAACAGTACCGGTAGACCCTTACGATTTGCTGCGCGGATATTACCAAGTTTTGAGCTATGATATTTCCGATCGCACAAATCTCGAAAAACTCCCCGGCTGGAAAGATTTACCTGCGGAAAAAATCTCTTGTCCGCCCGGGGTTGTTTGTCAACAAACTACGCACAATCCCAAGCCAAAAACCAGTTTTTATGTAATCTTAGAAGCGCCAAAAGCGGCGACTAATTCCGGCCGCCCCCAAGCTTGGAAACCCGTCCGCGTCAGTCTCAAAAATCCCACCAATTTGCCCGCCAATCAAATCGCTATTAAAGGCAAATATAACAGTTGGCAGATGGAATACGGCTTAGAAACTTATTATATGCCAGAGGATGAAAGGGAAAAAGTCAATCAGGAGATTAGCGAAGCTCAAAGGAACCAGCGACAATCTTTTTTGGTAGAAGTAAAGGTTGACAAAACAGGCCATGCTGTGCCTGTGAGTTTGTGGGTGCGCGATCGCAATTATCGATTTTAGCCAAACAGGGCAAAAGGTCGATCGGTCTTTTGCCCTTGTTTTGAGTATTTTTGCTTAGGGATGGGGTCGAGTCCGGGCGATTCCCTCCGGGATAGCTTCGCTTCACGACATTTCAATTGCCGACAACCCAGGAGAATCTATTAAGATATATAAGACTTGCGCAAATCTTGCCAATTCAAGGGCGCAAGTCATGACTCTACTGGAGCTTCTCATGTTAGCCGAGCTAATCTCTGCCAGACGCATACTCAAGACCAAACTCCTCGAATTTTTAGGACTTCCCGAAAATTGCCCAGACAAAACAGATCACCTCGTCAGCCGAATTGTATCCGTGCTGGAAGTAAATGCAGCCGAACAAGAAAGATTTTGGGAGACATTCAAAAGTGAATTAGCCGTCGATCCCGTAGAATTAGAAGAAATACTCAAGTGTTCGCCAGCAGAACGCCAGCAGTGGATTGAACAAGGCAAACTCCCTATTCTAGAATACCGCTCTTTCCGCAAATCAGGAATCCATTTAGAATATCCCGTTCACGACAGAAGATTCATCTTAAGTCTAACGCAAACCGATATTAATAATTGGCGCAAAGAACCCAAAGGGCTGATTCAAAATAATCGCCCAACAGCCTTCCCAATCAATACAGAAAACCGCGCCGAAAACGAACAATCCCGAGGAGCTTTTAGTTCCGCTTGGGAAAAAATTATTGCCGACTGGAAAGAACAAGGTTCGGCGGAAATTTCAGCAACCTTCCAGCTAGCTTACTGGACAGTTTGGGCGTCGCGGTGGGCCAAAGAAAATCAGCTCAACAGCTTTAAAGCAATAAAATATAAGGAAGTCTACGAAACTCACCAGCAGGAATGGTATCAGCGAAAAAATCAAGCAGTCAAGTTACTGATTGAAATGCCCTACGCCATGCTTTACTTCTACCGTCCGGCGGATTCTGACAAATTATATCTCGAACTGTGCGACGACCACCAGGAAATGATGAAAGATGGCTACTATTGGGACAAGTGGGAGTTTTTCTATCAGAACCGCAAATTGGTAAATAAGTGCCGCGAATGCGTGTACTCCGAAACCAAAGATTATTACTCGCTTTACTACCTGGAAATCAAGAGCGACAAGTTTCCAGATTTTAGTTTTTCTTTCCACACGCCGTACACCATCGGCAGAAAATTTTTGCCGCATCCAGAAACGCTGCCTTATGTAGACCACGTAGAACAGGACGGCATTTTTCGCTTTGGTCGCCCCCTGCTAGAACAAGAGAAAGTTATTCACACAGAAAAGGATGTATTGCTAAAGTTTGAGGCGGCTTTGGCCGAAGCGAAAAAGTTTTTTTAGTTATGAGTAATTAGGTGGCTGTTGGGGCGGGTTTCACCAACCATAATTGCCAATGATTGAAGATATATAAAACCCGCCCCAACCCAACCGTAAATCGAAATGTACATTTTTCCGATTCTTTACGAAGTCAGAGTTCATGTAGACGATCCGTTGGGTGGGGGCGAGTTTACAAGATTGTTGGTTTTAGGCAGTTATTGTTGGTGAAACTCGCCCCTACAAAATTTGGTCGATCGCAATTGACTTGCATCCGCATCCGATCGACCTGCAAACGGATTCATCCGTGGGGTCGCCTCTAAAATCTAAAGCTAGTTGGCCCAAACGAGCCTCGCCGCCTACCCTCAAAGCAGCCAGACGCGCGATCGCATCGTAGAGCCACTGATACCGATAACTTAAATCTCTAAAAATTGTTGCCACAGTCAAAATTATGTATACCTTGCTATCGACTTAATATATTATTAAGTTATATGATAAAGATAAATAACAGAACTGAGACGATGGGAGAGCTGTAACCGCTATGGGTCGTGTGGGAGTATTGCTATTAAACTTGGGCGGGCCAGATCAAATCGAGGATGTCCGCCCTTTCCTGTTCAACTTGTTTGCTGACCCGGAAATCATTCGCATTCCGTTTCCGTGGATGCAAAAACCGCTCGCCTGGTTGATTTCGACCCTGCGCTTTCAGAAATCTCAGGAAAACTACCGCCAAATCGGGGGCGGCTCTCCTTTGCGGCGGATTACCGAAGAACAAGCCGCTTCGCTGCAAGAACTCTTGCAAAAAAAGGGACAAGATGCTCGAGTATACGTGGGGATGCGCTACTGGCATCCTTTTACCGAAGAGGCGATCGCCAAAATTAAGCGCGATCGCATCGAACACTTGACAATCTTGCCGCTGTATCCTCAATTTTCGATCAGCACCAGCGGTTCTAGCTTCCGGCAGCTAGAAGAAATGTGGGGCAAAGATCCAGCCCTCAACGAGATCGAATATACCGCTATTCCTTCTTGGTATAAGCGGCCAGGCTACATTCAGGCAATGTCGGAACTGATAGCCCAAGAACTAGACCACAATCCTCATCCCGATCGAGTTCACATCTTTTTCAGCGCCCACGGCGTCCCCCTCAGCTATGTAGAAGAGGCTGGAGACCCCTATCAGCGCGAGATACAAGATTGCACTCGTCTGATTATGGAACATTTGGATCGATCGAACGAACACACTCTAGCTTATCAAAGTCGGGTTGGCCCGGTGGAATGGCTCAAGCCTTACACCGAAGACGCCATTACCGAATTGGCAGAAAATGGAGTCCAAGATTTGTTGGTAGTTCCGATTAGTTTTGTTTCGGAACACATCGAGACTCTGCAAGAAATTGACATGGAGTATCGAGAATTAGCAGAAGAATCGGGAATTCAGAATTTCTACCGAGTGCCCGCCCTGAATACTCATCCGGTGTTTATTGAAGCCTTGGCTGATTTAGTCATCGAGTCTATCGAATCTCCCAGCGTAAAATTCTCTGATGTTATACGCCCTTCCAAGATAGTGAAAATGTACCCTCAAGAGCAGTGGGAGTGGGGTTTGACCACGGGGGCCGAAGTCTGGAACGGTCGTGTGGCGATGATTGGTTTTGTGGCACTATTGATCGAGTTAATTACGGGTCAGGGCCCGCTACACTCGATCGGCTTGCTTTAAATTGACAGTTGACAGTTGACAGTTGACTGTTGACTGTTGACTGTTGACCGCTGTTACAAATGACTAATGATATCAATCCGTTGGGATCGGAATTATTCATCTCTCTGTTCTCTTCCTGGGCGCCCTCTGCGGTCTCTGCGGTTAAATCATTCCGAAACAACTGTAAACGATATAACTAATCACAAATAACTAATCACTAACTAATCTGGATCGCGCTTGCGGCGGCGGGGATTTCCCCTATCGCCCGTTATTCCCTGACTTCTGTACCAGCGATACCACTCTTTAGAACTGCGAATTGCCAGCCACAGCAGCATCATAGCAACTAACCCTCCCTGTCGCGGGGCGTCAAAGGCAAACAAAACCAAGGAAATGCACAGAACATCTTGGAGGAAAATCACCCAAATCGGCAAACCCCGCAGCCGGTAAAGCCATCCTGCTTGTACCAGTTGCAGCACTAAAGCCAACAAACCTCCGACAACACCAATAATCCACAGCATCCAAGGGTGAGCAATAATTTCGTCGATCGAACTTACCTGAGCGATCGCAATTCCCATAATTGCTCCTACAATGGGACTGAAAATAATTTGCACAATTTGCAATACCCGCTGTCCCACAAAAGTTTTAGAAGCAAATAACTCTAACAGCGACCAACTCACCAAGATGGCGATCGCCACTGGGGGGTGAACCCCCGACAATAGAGGTATTTCCGACCAAAGTTTGTCAATCCGCAACAAACCAATTAACAGCAGGGGCAGGGCAATTCTCATACCCCCTGCCGCAGACGCAGAGAGTGCGGCTAGGAGTCCAACCATAATAATAATTCAGTTTCTAACGTCAGCTAAAGCCTCGATCTATTTCAGAATTTAATTCCCCTGGTGGCTGGCTGTGATTTGAGCGATCGAACTCAAATTGCGGCTTGAGCTTAAATATCACCCTCTATTGTAAGTGTATCTGCTTAATCGCTGCTTGGCACTGCGAGATTGTCGATCGACACAATGCCGTTTTGCGGACAGTTAACTGTTGAGTGTTGACAGAATTCAACCTGGATTGTGATTAAATTAGCTTAAGTACCAGAAGCCTTCTTCTCTCTGACAACTGACAACTAACAACTGTCAAGTGACAACTAACAACAGTCAACTGACAACAGTCAACTAACTTCTTATGTCTGATTCATTATTTGCAGATGCCAGTCGCCGATTAGAACGAGCCTTAAAATATGTGTCCCTTTCCGAGGATACGATCGAACGGCTGAAACATCCCAAATCCAGTTTAATTGTATCGATTCCCGTGCGGATGGACGACGGTTCCCTGAGAATTTTCCAAGGTTATCGGGTGCGCTACGACAATACCAGAGGCCCGTCTAAAGGAGGAGTGCGCTATCATCCCGAAGTATCCCTTGATGAAGTGCAATCCTTGGCATTTTGGATGACTTTTAAATGTGCGGTTCTCAACTTGCCCTTTGGAGGGGCCAAGGGCGGAATTACTCTCAATCCCAAGGAATTGTCCAAACTGGAATTGGAACGGTTGAGCCGGGGCTATGTCGATGCGATCGCAGATTTCATCGGCCCCGATGTCGATATTCCGGCGCCGGATGTCTACACCAATCCCATGATTATGGGTTGGATGATGGATCAGTACAATATTATTAAGCGGCAGCTTTCTCCAGCGGTTGTGACTGGTAAACCAGTGACAATTGGCGGTAGTTTGGGCCGAGATACGGCCACAGCAATGGGTGCTTTTTTTGTAGTAGAAACTATTCTACCCAAATTTCAGCTAAAGCCTCGAGATACAACTGTAGCAGTACAAGGTTTTGGTAATGCAGGTGCAGAAATAGCAGAATTGCTGTGGAAAGCAGGTTACAAAGTTGTTGCTGTCAGCGATTCCCAAGGGGGAATTTATGCTAAACAAGGGCTAGATATTCCCAGTATTCGAGGCTTTAAAAACTCTAACAAAGGTATCAAAGCTATTTACTGCGAAGGTTCTGTTTGCAATATTATCGAACACGAAATTTTAACAAATGAGCAAATTTTAGCATTAGATGTGGACGTGCTGGTTCCAGCAGCTTTGGAGAATCAAATAACTGAAGCCAATGTTAATGATGTTAAGGCTAAGTTTATTTTTGAAGTAGCTAACGGGCCGATTGATTCTGCTGCTGATTTGGTTTTAGAAACGCGGGGAATTCACGTAATTCCTGATATTTTAGTCAATGCCGGAGGCGTAACGGTTAGTTATTTTGAGTGGGTGCAAAACCGCAGCGGGCTTTATTGGACGCTGGAGGAAGTCAACCAGCGGTTGAAGCATAAAATGGTCGAAGAAACCGAGGCAATTTGGAAAATAGCTGAGGAATTGTCAGTTTCCATGAGAACTGCTGCTTACGTGTACGGGTTAAATCGACTCGGAGAAGCGATGAATGCGAAGGGAACGCGGGATTATTATGTGAACGGTTGAGGGAAGTGCGATCGGGGAAGCTCGATCGTACAATCTTACCGCAGCTATTCGAGAAAAGCGCCGTCTACGAACCGACATGGCAAAACTTGGCTTTGAATTGGGGAACTTTAGGTTTGCACGCAGGAGTTTATTTGACTGCCACTTTGCTATTGCAGAAGCGGAAAGATATTTTCAAATAAACGTTGTTTTTTCCTAATCGGCCTCCGCAGACTTTTTTTGACAAGAAGCGATTGAAAATCGCCAAGCGCAAGAGGGTAAGAGTGTAAAGACCTAGGCAATCAACGCAGCCACACACGCCACTCGAAAACCGATGCCCATGTTGACATCGTCCGGCGCACAGTGGTTACGATTAGCCGATCCGCAATCACACGGCTGGCTGTACCACGAACCGCCGCGCAGCAGCCGATCATTGTTTGTTCCTGTTTTCCAAGAACTTCCGTCAGTCGGTGCACCATCATAATTGTCATGCCATTTATCGCTGCACCATTCCCAAACATTCCCGTGCATATCGTACAACCCAAAAGCATTGGGGGGAAAACTCCCCACAGGTGTGGAATAGTTTACGTCATAGTTGACTAATTCTAGAGAACTGGTTTCCCCAAGATGGAATGGGGTTGTTGTACCCGCACGGCAGGCGTATTCCCATTCGGCTTCACTCAGTAAGCGATATGTTTTCCCAGTTGTTTGCGACAGTTTCTCACAAAATTTGACAGCATCATACCAGGATACTTGTTCTACAGGACGTTTTTTACTACCTTTACAGTTACAGTACGATGGGTTGTTTCCCATGACTGCTTCCCACTGTGCTTGGGTGATGGCGTATTTCCCTGCATAAAATGTCGGTACTGTGACTCGATGCTGCAGAATTCGATCGCTACTTCTAACTCCTTGGTTGTCAGGGGGACCCATCGTAAATGTGCCGCCGGGAATCTTTACCATTTCTAAGCTGACACCGCGCCCTAGGTTTTCACTAAAGTATTCGGCTTGTCGCTGTTCTGTTTTGATGGTTTTTCCCCAGTGGTTGAGTGTGATGACTTGGAATTGAAAGGTCTCTGTTGGACTTAGTTTTGCGTCGGCCATGATTTTATTTGGTCTTGGTGGTTGTGCAGCAACACACGCAACCCGAAAACCGCTGAGGAACTCCCAATGGACCGGCGCATCGTAGCTACGAAAAGCCGATCGGCAATCCCTCAGATCGTTGCCCCACGAACCGCCGCGCCCCATCCGATAATTGTTTCCTGATTCCCAAGAACTTCCGTCAGTCGGTGCACCATTATAATTGTCAAGCCATTTATCGCTGCACCATTCCCAAACATTCCCGTGCATATCGTACAACCCAAAAGCATTGGGGGGAAAACTCCCCACATCTGTGGATTCGTTTCCGTTATAGTTGACTAATTCTGGGGTAATCGTTTCCCCAAAATGAAATGGGGTTGTTGTACCCGCACGACAGGCGTATTCCCATTCGGCTTCACTCAGTAAGCGATATGTTTTCCCAGTTGTTTCCGACAGTTTCTCACAAAATTCGACAGCATCATACCAGCATACATCTTCTACAGGACGTTTTTCACCTTTAAAGTACGATGGGTTAATGTTTCCCATGACTGCTTCCCACTGTGCTTGGGTGATGGCGTATTTCCCTACATAAAAAGCTGGTACTGTGACTTGATGCTGCGGGCTTTCGTCATCCTCTCGTCCTGCTTCGTCGTTGGGGGAACCCATCATAAATGTGCCGCCGGGAATGTAAACCATTTCCAGTATAATTCCGTGTCCTAAGTCTTCCGGAAAAAAGCGAGCAAATGACTTACGACGGCTGCTTTCTTGTCCATACGAATCGACTGTGATGACATCAAATTCAAATGTAGGAAGATAGTCTTGGGGGAAATTGGGTTTAATCTTTAAGTCATCTCTATCTTTCAGCAGTGCATAGGCAGCAAATTTTACCGGGATTGACTCATCCCGCAATGCTTGAATTATCAAATTTAACCCTGCTTCTCCATATTTCAGCGCTTCGGAAAGTGCGGCGATTCTAGCTTCGATCGCGGGCGAGGCTAAGCGGCTTTTAAGGCCGGGGATGCCTCCGAGTACCGCAGCACCTATCGGGGGTGGATTTTGACCGCCGAGGACGGCATCGTATTCTCTAGGTTCCTTTTGGTGGTTTGACATGATTTCAACCAGGGACTTTTGCTAGTTGATCCGGCTGCAATGGAGGCATCGCCAGCAACTCATCAACTGAGAAAGGTTGGGGCTGAGGAATTGCAGCTTAAGCGTCCATGAGTTCTTTTATTTTATCAAAAATCAAAACAGCTTCTGCTTCTGAGTCAGTTAGTTTTTCGTAAAAATAAGGTATGGAGAACCAATGCTCAAAAGCAATCTCTAACAAACCGTTAGTTGCTAACAGCACTTGCCAGTACCGAGAATATCTGCCATCCACTATCTCAAATAACGGGGCTGGATTGTGTATGGGATAATAAGTATACCGTTCGTCGCAAATATAGTATGATAAATTACCTTGCCATTCAGATATAGCATAGACAATATACTCTTTATCTAGTATCAGTTTAACTTCAGTTTCTTTGGTGATGTCTAACGGTGGATTTAGGTAGTTTTCCGGTAGATAAGCCCCTTTGTTGGCAATGCAGCAAATCTTCATATTCTAAAAAACAGGCTAGTTTTAATTGTACGATCGGGCTTTTATATCATTTCCGTTTAATTCAGAATTGTATCTGATGAAGTTCTGTAGATACCGTAGGGTGCGTCGCTGTCTATAATCTGCGGATCGGCTTGAAAATCTCGTAGCGACGCACCATACAAATATTTAATTTACCAAATCGTTTAAGGAAAGCTTCAGGAGGTCGCACAATGCTTTCGTCTGTTCTAGATACAGCTTTGGAATATGTCTACCTGCTTCCCAATTTTTCACCGTCATTACAGTCACGCCCAATTCATCAGCAACTTGCTGCTGCGTCAAAGAAAGCGATTGGCGTCGCTGTTTGAGTTTTTCCCCCACACTACTCATTAACTATCCAATTTCAGAATTCCTGTGGTTAAGTTGACTTAACCACAAATTGTCCGTAGTATGAGAGGAGAACATCACATTCGTCAGAAAGCCAGTGCGTCCCGGCTACCAACCTATCAGCACTGGCTCTGGCTCCCATACGTAATGGAGACAAGTTAATTATGCCTTACAAAGAACGACTTTATCCTTGGGTACTGGTTCGTTTGCTGCCCAAAATGCAGCGGTTGACAGTTGGTCAGTTCCGCAGTCGATCGGATGCGGACGGTCATCTAGAGATTCTCCGTCGCTTGGTTCCTAGCGGGAAATTCGCAGTGATATTTAACCCCGACCTGCTAGAGTCCCAGCAAGCTGACACTTGCGACAGAACATTCGATCGCTAATTTTCAAAGAATCCCTTCCCCGACACGGGGAGGGAGTTACAATTAGTCGTTGGGTGGGGGCGGGTTTACTAGATTATTGATTTTAGGCAATTATGGTTGGTAAAACCCGCCTCTACGATTTTTTGTTGACCTGCAATTAAACATAAAAAAAATCCCCCATTTGGGGGATTTCTTTCAAGGCTATTACATAGCCTTAGTCTCCGGCATCAAACACTTATCAGAATCGCAGCCCGCCGGCCCCGAATCCATCATTTCACCTAAGTCATAACGGCTCAAAGCCGCGTGAAAAACATCAATTTCGCGGCGGGCTAAAGTCTCTTCCACCATCTTGGTGTAAATTTCCTTACTCACTGGTTCAAAGGGCAAACGCGGGAAAGTTTCAAGAGCATCAAACCGAGCTAAAAGCGCTGCGGAAATGTAGCCTTCGTCGTCGCGAATCGCTTCATAAATCCGCGTACCCAAACTTTCAACTTCATTTTCCCGCAATTCAATGGTGGCCGAAGTGTTATGTCTGACATAGAACTTTTGCACCTGCATATAAAAGTCCATTTGTGCCGCCGCTGAGAATTTGTTAATGTCAATTTCATCAGCACCGGGTAAATCAGCCCAACTTACCGCAACGGGTATTTCTACCAGCCATTCCGTGCAGCGTTCGTCGAAGGGATTGTTCAGCAAATTGCCGTTTTCATCTTTGTCAGATTGAGACGGAATCACGTTGTATCCGTAGTCGATGCAGGCGAGGGCTACGGGGTCGTTTTTGCCGAAAGTGATTCGGCGAATAAAACGCTGGGCTTTCGGCGGATGCCAGCCGGGGGAAGCACCTGTCAGCAGAGATTTAGTACCCGATGGTTGAACGGTTGTGCAGCGATTTGGGCGTTTTAAGGAATGGCGATCGCAATAATCCCATACTACCCGATTCACAATCTCGCGCCAACCACTCAAATACTCTTCTTCCCGCTGTTTAAAGGCAATTCCCTGCGCCGTTTGCGGGCGGCCTTCCACCCACCAGCGCAGCCACTCAACGCCAAAAGCATGAACGAAGAAATCGAACAATCCCGTGAAAGATACGCCGACAATCGGGTCTAGTTCGCGGCTGTATTGATAGCGCGGTTCAAGAAATTTGTGATTGAGAAGTACCGCGACAGATAGAGCCGCAGCCCTGAAAGCTTCCTCCTGTTCTTTGAAATTGTAAGGGTCAATTTGATTGAGGTGAACCTCAGAAAGATTACAGTGGAAATTAGAGCCGATGATTTCCAGTTTTGTTACCCTAAAGGCTTTTTATCCTCTAGTTCTACAGATTCCATTTTACCTGTAGCTCGGCGTACTTTTTCATTTACTGTAGTTGTAAATGCCCCGCACTCTTGCCAGGATTATATTCTTCAATTAAGAAGGTTCACCCGGTACGCTCTACGGTGGTAAAGGATTTTTAATTCCCTTACTTACCTCGGAGTTAACATCTCAGTCTTCTCCGATTTTGCGAAGTTTTTTACGTGAGGCAAAATTACTTACCACACGGGTTTAAGCCCACACGGACTAACCGATGCTCTAACTCGCCAGCAGTCATATTAGGATGGCGTTCCTGCAACCACTCTTTAGCTTTTCCTTCGTCGTAAGCTTTCAAAAACTCACTTCTAAGACTCGGTGTTGAAAGCAAATCAACGTTAGAACGAGCTACAGCTTCGCCGGCCCATTGAATCGCACCTTCGCCGCTGTAATACTGTTTGCGGACAGCATCAATACATTCTTCTAGTGTAGGTTTGGTATGGAAAACGCGCGTATGGTTGGCCATCCGAAGGGCATCGCGTTCTGGATCTATTCTCCAGTTGCCGCTTTCATCTTGTTGCCACAAATTATTTTTAGCATTTGCTCCGAGTTCGTCATCAGCATAAAACTGACGCATTCCGGCCGATCTTCTAATATTGCCAGCAACAATTGTGACCGCCGCTTCATCTATCAACACGCAGCATTCAACTGAATTTAACTGTCGCCCTAAAGCTTTATTCAAAATTGCGGCGCAGCGCTGATAAAGGTCGGGCAATTTCACCGGATTTGCTACTCCGCCAAAACCTTTTAAAGGTTCTCCCACCGGGCGAACGTCGCTCAAATCGATGAATACTTGAATTTCTCCTGCAAATCTTTCATCTGTGGATAATTCCAGCAAAGTTTGATAGGAGTTTACCCAACCTTGGCGAGAATCTCCGACATAAATAGTTGCGGTTTTTTCTGCTATTTTTACTTCTGTTTCTTGACGGCGCGACTCAGCGGTAGTAGAGCCGATTTCACCTTGCATTGTTACGGTTAAGCGGTTGCTAATCGGTGGCAGTTGGTTGATATATTGTGGTTCCAAAACTGCGCCGGTGCCGCAGCCCATCATCGCCAAATCCATCAACAAGCCAAATGCCCGCCAGTCGAGAATATTTGTTGAGGAGCAATTATATGCGCCGGAAAAATTCTCTGGTTGCTCGATCCACTTGCTGCCGCCTACCCACAGCCAGCGGCCTGAAGCTAGGGTTTTGAGCTGGTTTTGCATCCGGTGCAGCAGTTGTGTTTCTTCGGGGGTGAGGTTTCCCAGCTTTTGCAGCCCCTTGACTGTTCGATCGCACACTTGGGCCCAAGTCTCCCTTCCCGTCTCGGTACGGCGGCTGTAAGTCCTGAAAAATACTGGATTGGCTGCGGGTGCTGTTTCGGGGAAATCGGACAGGTTGCGTTTCTCGCTGGCACTCGATCGCTCTAATTCTCGAACCATAGGTTGTGTACTGACGTGTCGGAATATATCAACAGACTATGAATATACAACAGGATTCAGATTTAGGGTAAAAGGTTAATATATTTGACAATTTGCACTAGATATGGGGCACAGAAGTGTACGAGCTCGATCGGGCGATCGCCCCAAAACTTGACGAAAAAACCCGATTTCTTCCAGAAACCGGGTGAAGCGCAAATCTTGTCAATTGTCAATCCTTTGTCAATAAAAACTCAATATTGGGTAACAGCGGGTCTTGAACAACCCCCACGCCGTTAAATCCCCAACGTTCGAGCAGCTTTTTTACCTGAGAACCGGAAATCGATTCTACTCCGAATCGATCGGCAACATCAGCAGCGTGGGCGTTGAGATAGCTCAGAGCATCATAGTCTTCGCGGAACATCAGCAGGAAACTAACTGCCGCATCTGGATTGGGACAAGCGCTGATATATTTGCCGTCAGCACGAGAACGCAGCAAGTAAAAAACTTGAGATAACATTTTATCTTGTTTGTCAAAATAATAGATTAACTCAAATTGGGAATTGGGAATTGGGAATTGGGAATGGAAATTGGGAATGGAAATTGGGAATGGGGAATTGAGAATTGCCCGATCGCAATTGCAGTGCGAGCTTCTAGATCGCGATCTAGAAGCTCGCACTGCAAAATAATTACGACTGCTCAACCGGACTCGATCGCCGATCGGACTTCACCATTTAAATCAAAGTCAGCGCCAAACCTTTAAATCCCCTGCCGTCGCCAATTTGACCGACGATCGAAGCTTGACCGGTCGTTAAATTAATATTGTACAAGCTCGAAACTCCGGCAACTTCGATCGCAGCCAAAGCCGTCTCGTTACCGCCAACACTCCTGAGATCAAAGCCGAGAACAGTACCAGCATCAATTCCCAAAGATCCGATCGTATTCAACACTCCATTATTCGGCGGATCTTGCCGCACCAAAACGTCTAAATTGGTGTCAATTACAAACAGCGTTGTCGAAGTGGCCCCGGCAAAATTATTCACATAGGCAGCCCCCGCACCTGCGGGAGAATTGCCAAAATTGCGATCGCCAGCCCGGTAAGCCAAATTCCCGTCGAGTTGAATTCCCCCCGTCAGCGTGTCAGCATCCACGATTCCCCCGGTATCCGGGTTGAGGCGGGCGTTTTGACCGGCTTGATTGACAAACCGAATTCGATCGACTGTCGGATTGAAATCAAAACCCGCAGCCCCCGGAGTCAGGGGAACAGCAAACTGCCCGCTACCGACTTGACTTGCAGCCCCAGTCACCGGATCGATCGCGTACAAGCGATTGGTAGAACCCACACCGTAAAGCACACCGTTAGCGGGGCGAAAATCAATCCCCAGCAAACTTTCTCCCGGCTGCAACCCCGTAACTGCCGCATCGCTGAGAATCGCCCGCGGTGCCGCCTCGTTAAAACCGACAATTGTTTCAGCGCCATTTCTGACAGTTAAGGCGTAAGCTGTAGGCAAAGGCAAAGCCAAACCGCTAATCTGTCTCCCGTCGGCAATTTGACCCGCAAAGGAAGCTTGACCGGTCGTCAAATTGATATTGTACAAGCCCGAAACGCCCCCAACTTCCAGCGCCGCCACCGCGACATCGCGGCCGCCAATACTTCTGATATCAAAGCCGAGAATGCTAGTGGCATCAACTCCCAAAGATCCGATCGTATTCAACACTCCATTATTC
The DNA here is from genome assembly GCF_036700565.1 of Microcoleus pseudofavosus SVA1_A4. Classification (NCBI taxonomy): domain Bacteria; kingdom Bacillati; phylum Cyanobacteriota; class Cyanophyceae; order Oscillatoriales; family Microcoleaceae; genus Microcoleus; species Microcoleus pseudofavosus. Next base: position 27,795 of record NZ_JAUBPE010000011.1, on the reverse strand, counting down.
GGCGGATCTTGCCTCACCAAAACGTCAGAATTGCTGTCAATTACAAACAGCGTCGTCGAAGTCGCGCCCGCAAAGTTGTTCGTGTACGCAGCCGCCGCAGCCCCCGGAGTTGACCCAAAATTGCGATCGCCCGCGCGGTAAGCCAAATTCCCGTCGAGTTGAATACCCCCCGCCAGCGTGTCAGAATCGACAATTGCGCCGTTATCCGGGTTGAGGCGGGCGTTTTGACCGGCTTGATTGACAAACCGAATTCGATCGACTGTCGGATTGAAATCAAAACCCGCAGCCCCTGGAGTCAACTCAACAGCAAACGGCCCGCTGCCGACTTGACTTGCTTCTCCGGTTTTCGGATTAATTGTATACAAGCGATTGGTAGAACCCACACCGTAAAGCACACCGTTAGCCGGCCGATAATCAATTCCCAGCAAACTTTCTCCCGCTTGCAATCCAGTTACGGGCAAATCTGTGATGACACTTCCCGGATTGGAAAGACTAAAACCGACAATCCGATTAGCAGGAGTTAAAGCATAAGCCGTTGTCCGCGCTGGAGGCGGGGGGTTGGGAACAACGCTGCCAATATTATTAGTGAAACTTGCCTGGTTAATCGAACTTTGTCTCACCCCTCTGAGAGTAGCGAAAAATTCTCCTGTTACCCGGTCTTGAATAACAGTATCGTTTCCAGCTTCCAGAATATTCAAATCGCTAAAACTGACACCTTCGCCCAAACCGATTAAATCTGTACCGACTGCAAAATCGGCGATCGCATCCGCATTTGCCAAACTAACACCGCCGCTGGTACGGAAAGGGTCAGCCTCAGCGTAGCGCCTCAAAACAAATAGGTCTGCCCCGTCTCCGCCTATCAGGATATCAGTATCTCGATCGCCCGACAAAACATCATTGCCAGAGTTTCCAGAGATGGAATCGCTGCCTTTTCCGCCCACTAAAAAATCGCTACCTTCTCCGCCGTTAATAGTATCGTTCTCTAAATCTCCAAAAAGCGAATCTTGACCCGAATTTCCATCAATTAAGTCGCTTTGCTTCCCTCCATAAATGCTGTCATTACCAGAGTTTCCCGCAATAGTGTCATTGCCCATCAAACCAAAAATCAGGTCATCTTCTGAAGTTCCTGCTAGCAAATTTGCTTGCGCGGTGTCTCTAATTTCTGCCATGCTCTAATCACCCTCTAAATTTGATACTCCCGTTACCTTTCGGCAAGGGAATTCTCAGTACAAAATTTTCCAAGTTCGCACTATCGGCTAATTCGACTAAAATATTTTAGGCATGAGAAGCCGATTTTATGATATATTATACGCAGCTAGAATGATAAATAAATCCGCCTCCAGAGATATATAAAATCGCCTTAGATACAGATATACCCGCCTATATTTGATAGTTGGCAGTATAACCAGGGGCGCCGACAGTGCAACTGCAAACCCCCAAGCTGAACTTTTTAGCAGTGCGAACTTATGAAATCTTGTACTGCGTTCATGAGTAATATACGCTGAATCTCTAATTTTGGATCTGTCCAGTCAGAAATTATTTTTCAACTTGAATCTTAAAGCCTCCGAAGGTGGGCTTTGTGTGTGTAGCCGCGACCATCGATCGGTATAAAGTGCGTAATAAATGCGGATTTGGCATCATAAGTTGAACAGTCGTTTTCAGACGACTTAAGCTTTCAGGCAGGGGTTTAAACCCCTGCCTGAATCGGAGTTTCACAACCTATCCCCATTGATGTAAATTTCCCCTGTAGTCGGTTCCTCAGCAGCCGCCAACATCCGCAGCAAAGTAGTTTTGCCGGCACCGTTGGGGCCGATGAGTCCGCATACTTCGCCGGCTGCTACTTGCAAATCGATGTCATTGACTGCTATATGGCGATCGAATTGTTTCGTCAGCCCGCGAGTTTCTATTGCTAGTTGTTTTGCCATGTTTGGAGGGTGAATGAAATTTTATCGCAATACGGTTCAGTTAACACTGTTAATTCCCCGGAGATCCCCCTAAATCCCCCTTAAGAAGGGGGACTTTGAGCAACTTCTTGTTCCCCCCTTTTTAAGGGGGGCTAGGGGGGATCGGTCTTATCTGAACCGTATTGAGTTTTATCGGTGTATTCCTGGCATGGAAATAGAAGTCTACAACTAGCCTAGCCCGTTCTTCAATGAATTGTCAGCCCCGTTCTGAAATTAAAAATTCAAACGCTTTTATATCTGCTATGCCCGAAGCCCACGAGCATCTAATTTACCTAAGAAAGGCTATATATCAAGTCTGCACGGAAAATTTCTCTGGATCGATATCCCAATTTACCCAGCGAATTGCCTCCCTAGCAGATGTCAGGTTAGGCGGCACTCTCAAAGCGTGAATGAATCCCGTACTCGGACAAGTCATTTTTAACAAACAAATCGGCTCGACATCGGCGTTATATATTTGTAATAGTGCATATTCCTGCCAACTATCTATTTGTTCTGCTGACAACTCTTGACAAATGCGATCGTAACCAATTCCTTCAATTAACACTCGCCGAAGTTCGGCATTCTCTTCTGTTAAAAGCCATTGGGATTGCCATTGATTTGGGTGGACTTTGCCGTATTCTTCAGGCAATCTGACACCGTGATAATAGTAAAATTTCCATCCGTCCGCAAACTCGATCGCAGGTTCTGCTTCTGCGTGCAAGCGGTTTTGACTGTCAAAGCGAAGGTGGCGGGGGCGATCGCACACCGCGCAAAACTTTTCAAAGGTAAATATCCAACCGCAATCCTCGAAAAGCAGCTTTTGGCAGCGAAGTATTTCTTGTGCCTTTTGGGAAAGATTTACGCCTAATGAAGAGATATACCATTCAGTCAAATAGATTTCCTTAAAGAAAGTCGTGGGGGTTTCAGGGTATTTCAGACCCTCCAAATAATCGGGAAAAACATTCCCCATCGTTCGTTCCGATCGCGCATATTCCTCAACCAATTCGTACATTAGCGAAATCAGTGTGCTGTCTGCTTCGGGCTCGATCGTCATGCGATCGAGCTCATACTCCCACACGCCCGGACTTGTAAAGTCTCTCACAATCGATTGGGACATCCATTTCCTGTCTAGCTTTTCCCCCGATCTATTCCTGTCCCATTTGTCTGAGCAGTTTGGTGAATGGTCGCCTTTGGGCAAGTTGAAGATTTGGAGAAAAGCGTCGCGGGGACTGCTGCAAATAATAACTTCGGGTTCTTCTAGGCTAATAGTGGCATAGGCAACTTTGATGGCTTCTGTGGCTTTTTGAGCATCAATTGGCTTAGTCGAGAGAGTAAGACGTTTCTGTGCGAGTTCGCCTAACACGCATATAGCGGTAATTTGATTGTTTTCGAGATCGAGTGTTGTCAGATTGGTGAGCGATCGCAAGGCGCAGATATCGGTAATTTCATTGCCCCTGAGATCCAGTGTGGTCAGATTGGTGAGCGAGCCGAGGAAGCTGATGTCGGTAATTCTATTACTGCACAGATCCAGTGTGGTCAGATTGGTGAGCGAGTCGAGGAAGCTGATATCGGTAATTCTATTGTGGTTGAGATCGAGTGTTGTGAGATTGGTGAGCAAGCCGACAAAGCTGATGTCGGTAATTCGAGTGCCGCCGAGATGCAGTGTGGTCAGATTGGTGAGCGAGCCGAGGAAGCTGATCTCGGTAATTCTATTGCTCTTGAGCTCGAGTGTGGTCAGATTGGTGAGCGAGCCGAGGAAGCTGATGTCGGTAATTTGATTGTAGCTGAGATTCAGTGTGGTCAGATTGGTGAGCGAGCTGAGGAAACTGAAGTCGGTAATTTTCTTGCTGTAGAGAGACAGTGTTGTCAGATTGGTGAGCGAGCCGAGGAAGCTGATGTCGGTAATTTTGCCCCAGATATTCAGTGTGGTCAGATTGGTGAGCGAGCCGAGGAAGCTGAAGTCGGTAATTTGATTGCTGTAGAGAGACAGTGTTGTCAGATTGGTGAGCGAACTGAGGGAGCTGATGTCGGTAATTTGATTTTTGCTGAGATCGAGTGTGGTCAGATGGGTGAGCGAGCCGAGGAAGCTGATGTCGGTAATTCTATTGTGGGAGAGATGCAGTGTGGTCAGATGGGTGAGCGAGCCGAGGGAGCTGATGTCGGTAATTTGATTCCTGTTGAGATCCAGTTCTGTCATGCTTAAAAGTATCCGCTCCGCTGCTTGTGCGTCATCAGTGCCAGCCTTTTTTAACAACACTTTAACTGTGTGCCTTGCCTCTTCTGAAAGACTGTCAATATACCTGCACCAGTCCGCAAAGCGGCTAAAAATCATTGGTTCGTTTGGTTGTTCTTCTGACATAAAACACTCCTAGATGGGGAATGGGGCATCGGGAATGGGGAATGGGAATACCGTTAACTTTTGACTTCGCCTGCCGCTACTTGCAAATCGATGTCATTGACTGCTATATTGCGATCGAATTGTTTCGCGCTCCCGCGAGTTTCTATTGCTAGTTGTTGTGCCATGTTTTGAGGGGTGAGAGAATTTTTATCGGTGCATCTCTGGCATGAACAGAACTATAGTTATTTCCTCGCTTTTGCATAATTACCCGATCGTATTATAGCTGGTGAGATGAGAATTGGTTGGGTGATGGTGCGATCGCACTTTTATGGTAGTTTATCGCGCAGTAAAAGCCAAGTGTTGAGTTTTTCATCTAAAACATATTTATCAGTATCAGAAAGTGCTGCAATAACTTTCAATCGATTTTTAAGTTTTCTTAACTCGCGAATTTCTGCAATAGGTAGCGTTTTCCAATTAGCTGCCTTTTTTTCGACATCTTCCTGCGACTCTTTGATGTTATCCCAAAACCATTCTAAAATTAAGTTAACATCAAGTACAGGATGATCGGAAATTACTTCCTGTTTTTCTATCATCGCAGCCCGCAACATCATTGAGGAAATCGTAAAAGACTCGCCACTACCTGGTTTTTTCCGATCGGCATCACCGGCCTTGCGATCGTAAATTGCGATCGCGACTTCTGCCCATTTGCGATCGCACAAACCGGAACCATTTTCACCTTTTCGAGCCTTGGCCGAGGCAACATCGGCTAATAATAGCCAGTTAAACCCTTGTGGTTGGGTGGTTTGACCTGAAAATATGTTGTTCGCCCAAATCAGTACAGATTCGGCATTTTGTTCGAGAATGCGATCGAGGGATATTGTCGTAGGAGATTGAGTCATAATTTATCTACTCCACATATTCGATATCAGCATTATTTGTATCAACTCCTTGCTGCCTAAAGGCTGCAATTCCTACTTCTAAGCTCTCTGAATTAGGTCTAAAATGCCCGCTGTGATTGCTGATTGTTAGCAAAATATACAAACCGTTGGTGCCGACAATCTCGGCTTCTCCCGCCGCCAAAACAGGCTGACCGCGAGTTATAACCGTATGGTAAATTTCATTGTTAACATCTAAAAATTTCGGAATTATAAGGAGTTCTAGGTTGGTTGTCACTGCCCATTTGACAGTACCTTCATTAATTATATCGTCAAATCCTGCTTCTCCCACTTTAATGGGTCTGATACCTAACTGATCTGCCGATCGAATTTCATCATTTAGCGTCGCGGGGGACTGATTGGAAAAGCGAGGGCTAGGAACATTATTTGAAAATGATTGTGTCACAACAGAATTTAACGAGAATCAAATTTATAGTCAAATATGATTCTATCACTTCAAATCTTCCAGCTTAATCCGAGGATCGACAGCTTTCAGCAGCAAGTCCGCCAACAAATTCCCCACAATCAACATAGTTGCACCCATCATCAAACTTGCCATTACTAAATACAAATCTTGATTGTTCACCGCCTCCAAAGTCAGCTTTCCCAAACCCGGCCAATTAAAGAAAAATTCCGCAATAAACGCACCGCTCAACAAACTAGCAAACTCAAAACCCAACAGCGTCACTAACGGATTAATCGCATTCCGCAGAGCGTGAATGTAAATTACTCGATTGTCGGGTAAACCTTTAGCGCGTGCGGTGCGGATGTAATCTTGACGCAGCACGTCCAATAATTGTCCGCGCATCAATCTTTGCAAGCCTGCAAAACCAGTAACGCTGAGGGCGACTGTTGGCAAGATTAAGTGCCAGCAGTAATCGAGGATTTGACCCCACCAAGGTAAGTCTGCATGGTCGATGCTGGTCATTCCTCCGACGGGGAAAAGAGGGGAAGTATTTTGAGCAAAAAATAGCAGCAGCAAGGCTGTGATAAAGCTGGGAAATCCCTGTGCGGTGTAGCTGACTACTTGCAAAACTCGATCGACAGTTTTATTCTGATTGACGGCCGCGACAATTCCCAAAGGAAGCGCGATCGCCCAAGTTACAATCAAAGATGCGATCGCCATCAATAACGTCGCCGGTACCCGTTCCCACAGCAGCGAAGCTACCGATCGCTGATACACAAAACTCGTGCCAAAATTCCCCCGCGTCACAATTTGTTGCAGCCACAGCCAATACTGCACAATAGCTGGTTTATCTAAGCCGAACTGCTGTTCGAGTTGCTTGAGTGTCTCCGGCGAAATCTTCGGATTTTGGCTCAAAGTATCCAAGTAATTTCCCGGTGCTAGCTCAATAATTGCAAAACAAAGAGCCGATGCCAAAAATAGGGTTAAAAGTGCCTGCAACAGTCGCTTGACAACATAAGTAAATGTCTCGCCACCAAACAGAGAACTCAACCCTCGCCAATTTCGATTCAATTTAATAGAAGTCATACGATTTTAGATTTTAGATTTTAGATTTTAGAATTGAAGAATTGTGAATGATATTAATTCCGGTTGCATCGGAATGATTTAACCACAGAGAACGCAGAGATCGCAGAGGAAGAGAAGAGAGAGATAAATGATTCCGATGCAAACGGAAAGGATATTATTTGTCAACAGTCAACAGTCAACAGTCAACAGTCAACAGTCAACAGTCAACAGTTAACCGTTAACTAACTAATATTCAACTAGCGTGACGATCGGCACATCCGGCAATTTCTGCCTGCCGCCCAAAGCCTGCAATTCGATGATAAAAGCAAAACCGACAAGCTCGCAGCCAGCTTGCTCCAACAATTTAGCCGTCGCCGCCGCCGTTCCGCCAGTGGCGATTAAATCGTCCACAATCAGCACCCGGCTGCCCGATGCCATCGCATCTCGGTGCATCTCCAGCCGATCGACACCGTACTCCAACTCGTACTCAGCAAAATAAACTTCCGCAGGCAGTTTCCCCGGTTTGCGAACAGGAATAAAGCCTATTCCCATTTTATAAGCCAAAGGCGCGCCAAAGATGAAGCCCCGGGATTCCATGCCCACCACATAGTCAGCAGACATTTCAGAGCATTTTTCGGCTAAGCTGTCAATGGTGTAGCTCAGCCCTTGCGGGTCGCGCAGCAAAGTTGTAATGTCTCGAAACAGAATTCCCGGCTTTGGGAAATCAGGAATGTCGCGAATCAGAGATTTGAGATCCATAAGCTTGCAGATCGGGGTTGAGGGTAACGAGGCATCAAAAATGGTACAATAATAACGTCAAAACTTAAAAATTTAAAAATAAAAATTAAAACTAAGAACTTCTTTAATTTTTATTTTTAAATTGCTTAATCCTTTGCGTACTATGTAAACAAATGTCATAATTCCCTAACAACAGGGTTGAATATCACGATTTGTCACCCTATGATCTAAAGTCAAAAATCTAATATCTAAAATCCAATGATCAAGTTGGCAGCACGAGTGGGTGAGGTTCCTCCTTCCATAACCTTGGCGATCGCAGCTAAGGCTAAAGCCATGAAGGCCGAAGGGATAGATGTCTGTAGTTTGAGTACGGGAGAACCCGACTTTGATACTCCCGAACACATTAAAGCAGCGGCAAAGCAAGCTTTAGACGAGGGGAAGACTAAGTACGGCCCTGTGACAGGGGAACCGCAGTTAAAAGCTGCGATCGCCCGCAAACTCCGATCCGAGAACAATCTCAACTATCAACCGGAAAATATCATTGTCACCAACGGCGGCAAGCATTCCCTCTACAACCTGATGATGGCTCTGATCGAGCCGGGAGATGAAGTAATTATTCCGGCTCCTTACTGGCTGAGCTACCCCGAAATGGTCAAACTCGCAAGCGGCAAGCCCGTAATTGTACGGACAGATGCTTCTACAGGATATAAAATTACACCGGAACAACTGAATCGAGCGATTACTCCCAAAACCAAGTTATTTGTGCTGAATTCGCCTTCTAACCCGACGGGAATGGTTTACACTCGATCGGAAATCAAAGCGCTGGCCGAGGTGATAGTCGATCGAGATATTTTAGTCGTTTCTGACGAGATTTACGAAAAAATTATATATGACGGCGCCCAACACGTCAGCATCGGTTCCCTAGGCAAAGAAATCTTCGATCGCACCCTGATCAGCAGCGGTTTTGCCAAAGCTTACTCGATGACAGGCTGGCGAGTCGGTTATTTGGCCGGGCCGGTCGAATTAATCAAAGCCACCAGCACCATTCAAGGTCACAGTACCTCAAACGTGTGTACCTTTGCACAGTACGGCGCGATCGCAGCTTTGGAAAGCAGCCAAGAGTCTGTTGAAACCATGCGATTAGCTTTTGCCGATCGGCGTGAGGTAATATTTGAATTGCTCGATGCTATCCCCGGAATTAGCTGCATCAAACCAGACGGCGCTTTCTATATGTTTGTCAACATCAGCAAAACAGGAATGAATTCTCTGGAATTTTCCGATGCTTTCTTAGAACAGCAGCAAGTAGCAGTTATTCCGGGGATTGCTTTTGGCGCAGACGACCACATTCGCTTGTCTTACGCCACCGATTTAGGCACAATTAAAAAAGCTGTCGAAAGGCTCGATAAATTTGTCCGACAAATCTAAAGATTAGTCTGTTGACTGTTGACTGTTGACTGTTGACTGTTGACGGTTAACGGTTAACTGTTCACAACTGACAACTGACAACCAACAACTGACCAATAACTAAAGCTGTTTCGTCATAATTTCCTTCAGCAAATCCAGCCCCTTCTTAACTCGCCGAGAAACAGTCACCGCACTAATACCCAAGCGTTCGGCTGTTTCCTTCTGCGTCAAATCGTAGAGAAAAACAAACTCCAATATTTCGCGAGTCCGTTGTTCCAACATAGCCAAAGCTTGCTGTACGCGAATTCGATCCTCTTGCGCCAACTGAAAACTCCGATACTTGCTATCGGGCACCAATTCTCCCAGACAAGTAGCCCCCTCATCTTCATCTTGCACCGGCGCGTCCAAACTCAGAGGCGATCGGTTGAGATGGGCCAACTTAATTTCTTGCCATTCTTGTACAGAAACCTCAAGAACTGCTGCTACTTCAGCATCCGTAGGTTTGCGGTTGAACTGCACCTGCAAATCCTTGATCGCTGCGACAGATTTGCGTTCCAGCGACAGCCAGTGGCGGGGAAATCGCACAGAAGGGCTTTTGTCCCGCAAGTAGTGTTGAATTTCGCCCCGAATGTAGGGAATTGCAAAGGAACTAAAAGCGTGTCCCTTGGACATATCAAATCGCTCGATCGCCCGTATCAACCCAATACACCCGACTTGCAGCAAATCGTCGTAGTTTTCACCGCACTGGTTGATCCAGTGGTAAACTTCTTTTCTCACCAGCCCAATATTCAGTTTAACTAACTGATTGCGGACTTCATTCGATCGAGAAAGTTGGTACTCGCGCAACAAGTGCAAATTTTCGCTTTTTAGCTCGTTCGGGGTTGTGGTAGACATGGTGGCATAAGGGTTGATAGAGCAGAGGACTGACGTTGCTTCAGATTTAGTTTCCAATCTAGTCTAAAAAAATTTACCTTTAGGTAGTGTAATCCTAGCACTTCATAGCTGTGACCGCGAACACACCTGTCGAGCTTTGGGAATGCGCAGCGATTTGGCGGGAGCATCCGAAGGTAGAAGGCAGAATCACGAATTTTACAGGATTTTTTTTGACACCCGATTGTAATCTGAAAGCGGTTTGAAAGCAATACTTTTATTAATTAAAAATCTTAACTTAATAACTGACAACCCATAACAATTTAATCATAAATTTAGTCATTAGTCAACAGTCTTAAGTTATGTTGCTCGAGACTGTTGGCTAATGAAGGGCGAGGATTACCTTTACGGCAAAAAACTGCTCGAGTTCGATCGATCCAGAAAGCAAATTTTACGACACAGAAGGCTCAATGCGAGCGTAAAACAAACCCCGAATTTTCACGTCCAGAGCTGGTCTAGCTCCCAAATCAGTATCAGAAGGCTGCGTGCTCTCAAAAATCCCGCCAACTTCGCCAGTGGCGCTGTTGACTTTAGCAACTTGGAGAGAAATTTTGCCCGCTTTGGTGCGGGTGTCAGCCACCTTAACATTAGCTCGCACACGTTTGGAATTGTCAGAAGCCGGAAGCGCTACAGCATTGTCATAGCCAGTCGATACCCCGCGACCTTTAGGGTCTAAAAAGCCTGCGCTGCGGTAAGAAGGAACGTTAAATTCCCCTCTCAAATCGGTGGAAGTATTGATAGCAACCACTCCCGGATCGGAACTAGCCACCAGCTCTTTAATAGTGAACAAGAAAGGTACTTGCTCTCCGCCCGGTAACTGAATCGTAATTGCTTGAAAGTCCAAGCCGTCCTCTTCTTTGAAAGTCAGAGTTCCGTCAGTACCGACCTTGAGCGTACCTTGAACTTGGTCAATGCTCGACGTGAACCGCGTCAGCAATTTACCAGGCACAAATTCCGCCTCTTGGCGTTTGTTTGCTGGTTCTTCCTTCACAAAATAAGTTGTGGGCTGCAAACACAAACCAGTCAGTTTATAGGTGCCGCCAGCTTCGAGGGCGATCGATCCCCGAGAAGTTTCTGCCAAGCTAGGGCAGTTATTAGCCAATCCAGTACCTCTAATCTCGTCGTAGGTGAGCAACTCGGTAGTCGCCACCGTCGTGTCAGGAGCAGAAGAACAAGCAACCAGCGCACTCATGCAAAATGCTAAAAGTGCAACAATTAAAGCACGATATTTCATTGCCAACCTCAATCTCCAACATCGGATTATATTAAGAAAAAGCCGTAGTTCGAGCAAAATATAATTGCCCGCCGGCAGGCGCTAGCCAGCGCTTCGGACAGCATTTAGATCCAGATAGCTCGCTTCACGGACACCGGCATTGACTCAAAAAATCGAGCTAGTGAGCCGTGAAAATAAGCAAGAACTTTTGATTTCTCAAAAGGGAAGGATCGCAGCCCAATACACATCGTACGACGGGTCGTGCTCTTTTCCTGACTTGGACTGCAAATTAATATTGCGATCGTCAACCTACTTAAGTTACTTTGCTTATGACCCCGAATGGCGATCGCGACTAGCTCGATTAGTCGGCTGACCAAAAGGCTGGGGACAAACGCCTTGTAGATTTCAAAGGAAGCAGCGGTATGGACAACGGCAAAGATTTAGAGTCAGGAAAGTTGCAGTCTCAACTGCAATCGCTGACAGAGGCGCTTCGGACTTTAGCCGAAAGTTGTCAGGGAGACAGTCTGCTGCTTTTGGCTTTGCTGCGGACGCTGGAAGCTTCGCACCAGGAAATTCGGGACGGTTTGTTTCAAGCGTCTTTTCCCGACAACCGCCAAGCACTTTACAAACTGCTCAGGAATATTGAAGCCAATGGCGGCTGGCCTTACATCCAGCGCATGAAACTTCGATCGCTCTTGGGGTACGCCCAACAATTATCTCCCCTAGAAGATTCTCCGGCCGAATCGCCTGAAGACTCGGCCGAGACGGAGCAAGGCCTTAAATAGTTTTGAGTTATGAGTTTGTGAGTTTTAAATTAACTCAAAACTCATAACTAGCTCGCGCGATCGCCTCTAACCTAAAATCCGAAAGGTGTAGGAAGTACGGGTATCGGGCTCGGCAGCACCGTAGGGAATATCGGCGTCTGGCCGGGCATTGGCAAAAGTCCGGGAGTAGGCGTCGGGGCGATCGAACTAATTGACAGCAGAGGCGAATCAGGCACGGTAACAGTCGGCGCAGTCGGAATCCTCGAAGCAGTAGGCGTCGGAGTCGGTGCTGCTGTCGGAGTCGGAGTCGGTGCTGCTGTCGGAGTTGGAGTTGGAGTCGGTGCTGCTGTCGGAGTTGGAGTTGGAGTTGGAGTCGGAGTCGGAGTTGGAGTCGGAGTCGGAGTTGGAGTTGGAGTTGGAGTCGGAGTTGGAGTCGGAGTCGGAGTTGGAGTCGGAGTTGGAGTCGGAGTCGGAGTCGGAGTCGGAGTCGGAGTCGGAGTCGGAGTCGGAGTCGGAGTCGGAGTCGGAGTCGGAGTCGGCGTCGCAGTTGGATCTGTAATTGTGGTTGTAACTGTAGTTGTAACTGTAGTTGTGGTTGGTCTGACGGGAACCGTCCCAGTCACAGCGCTAAAATCATTCGCCTCGATCAGCGCCGCCGGAGTGTCGGTCAAAATTGCTAAAAGCTTGCCGTCAAGCGTCGTAATTACTGTATCCCTCTGGTTTGCACCGTTACCTTGCCGAACTTGCAGTTGAGCAAAAGATAAATTGCTCGGCAGTCCAAAAAAATCCTCGGCGTCATTGTAATCAGTAATTAAAACCAAACTGCCGGGGCCGGCTCCCAATCCAAATACATCGCTGCCACTGCCGCCAGTCAGAGTATCCGAACCCTCACCTCCGATCAGAGAATCATTACCCTCTGCACCAAATAAATTGTCATTGCCGAAACTGCCCAAAATTGTATCGTCGCCGATACCTCCGGCCAAGGAGTCATCGCCAAAACCGCCGTCGAGAACATCATTACCTTTGCCGCCAAACAGGAAGTCATTACCTTCATCTCCCAGTACCGAGTCGTCGCCTTCATCGCCGCGAATCGTATCGGAACCGCTGCCGCCAAAAGCTGTATCGTCAGCCTTACCGCCGAATATTTGGTCGTTTCCGAAGTCTCCAAACAGCGAATCGTTGCCGGCATTGCCGTACAAAGTGTCGTCGCCGTCGCTGGCGGTAAAGTAATCGTTGCCGTCACCGCCAAACAGTTGATCCCTGCCACTACCGCCGTTGAGAGAATCGTTCCCGAAATTCCCGTAGAGAAAGTCGTCATCAGCATTCCCGAACACCGAATCGTCGCCGTCATTCCCTGTGAGCGTGTCGTTGCCAGTACCGCCGGCAATCACATCAAAGCCTGCGTTGCCACGAACTAAGTCGTCCCCTGCATCTCCCAACACGCTGTCATTCCCGTCGTTGCCTTCGAGGATGTCGTTGCCCAAACCGCCGGGAATCGAGTCGTCGCCGTTCCCGCCGGAAGCAAAATCGCGCCCTTGGTTGCCAATGAGTTCGTCATTTCCTTCACCCCCAAACAGCGAATCGGCTCCGTCACCTCCAAGAAGCTGGTCGTTGCCGGCGTCGCCCTCTAGGGTGTCATCTCCTCCCGCACCCAGGAGCGTGTCATCGCCATCTAAGGCGCGAATTCGATCGCTCAGCGGAGTTCCTAGAATAAAGTCGTTGCTGTCTGTGCCGATCAGGTTTGCCATACGGGATACACCGGTCCTCAATAAAATAAATTGTTTGAAATTATGTTAATCGCCTTCGTGACAAGGGATTGCTGCTTGCCTAGGTTAGCATAATTGAGATTTTGGCAATCTGGCGAAGGGGCGCTGGAAGTTTTGTCAGTGTCGGGAGTTGCGATCGTCAAATTGTTTGTAGTAACTCACATCTTGCACCATTCTCAAGAACAGGCAAGATGCCTGTTCCACAAAAGATAAATTTTCTCGCTTCACAGGCATCTTGCCTGTTCATAAAAGGCTAATTGAGAATGGTGCAATATCTCAGTAGTAAGGAATGCAAGTCCTCACTACAAACATCCATCGCCGATCGTCAACTAAAATTAATATTTTGATTAAAAACCAAATAACCGCATCCATATTGGAATAGTGAATAATAAACTAACACAGCCCATGCCGATCGCAGTTACGGCTAATTCGCGATCGAGATTGAAAGCTTCTGCCAGCAATGTAGTACCAAAAGCAGGAGGCATTGCCATTTGCAGCACTAGCACAAGTCGCGGCGCGCCCGCGATCCCCAAAAACGTTAATCCCGTGCCAATTACCAAGGGAACTAACAGCATTTTAATCGCCAGACAAGCCAAAACTGGTTTGAGGTTGTGCAAGGAATTCAACTTGCTCAACTGCATCCCGATCGTAATTAAAGATAAAGTAATTACAGTCCAAGCGCCTGTTGTTAACAATTCTGCGATTTGTGCCGACAGCGGCAAGCTGCGCGAGACAAATCCGAAACCAAAAGCCCACAATGCCGGATTCATAAAAATTGCCCGCAGGGGAGTTAACCAATTCTGACGGCGATCGCTTTTACCGCAGTGAGAAGCAATAGCAATTCCCACTATATTAATTGCCATGGTAGTGCCTAGCAAGTCGTAAAACAACGCCCAGGCAAAGTGTTCCGATCCTAATAAGGACAAGGTGATGGGAATGCCTAAAAAACCCGTATTACCCACCATCGTTGCCAATAAGAAGCTGCCTTGAGCGGGCAAACTCCAAGCGCTGGTGTGTTCCGGGCTATTTTGGGCGATCGGATTAAGAGTCTTGAAACGTTCCTCGCCGACACCGAAATTTATCAAAATCCCAGCGAGTCCTCCACCTGCTAGAATTGCCGCCCAAGCTATCAGGGGCGCCATCCAAATAGCGCCCGACAAATTGGCGCTGCGGATAAAAGCAACAATGCTCAATGGCGTGCCAAAGAAGAAAAGAAACTTGGCTAAATATGTAGAATAGCTTCTCGGTAACAGGCGGCCGAGAAAAAATCCCAACGCCACCCATCCGATCGTATTTAGATAAAGTTTGAGCAGCGGATTTTCTAAATAAAGCATGATTGACTAAATATTTACTAAACGACTTACGCAGATCAACTACTTTTGCCAAAAAAGCCCACCTTTAGCCCAATACGGTTCAGTTAAAAATATTTATTCCTCGGAGATCCCCCTAAATCCCCCTTAAGAAGGGGGACTTTGAATAAGTTCTTGTCCCCCCCTTTTTTAGGGGGGCTAGGGGGGATCGAGCTTAACTGAATTGTATTTACTTTTAGCCTACCGCCGCAGTTTTCCCTGGCAGCGCAGCGCTAAATATTAATGCTTATTCAGCTTCGCAGATAATTTTCCACACAGGCCTTGACATCCACAGAAGCGCGTGTCATGATTAAGTTGATGAGTACATCAACATTGGTGACAACTATGGCACGGCAAGCAAAACAATCATCTCAAGTCAAAAGTTCCAGCAGCCAAGCAGCCTCCAATACTCGCACCAAATTTACCCTCTACAATTTTGCCGGAAACGAAAAGGCATTCTATTTAGTCGATCGCATTAATTTAGAAAGAAAGCCCGGTGATATCCCCGAAAAGTCGATCGCCCACAGCATCATCATCATCGATCGTTCCGGCTCAATGTATTCTGACTTAAAACCGCTAAAAGAAACCCTGATCAAGCTTTTGACCTTAGACGAATACAACAATTACCAGCTAATTGTCAGCCTAATTTCTTATGCTGACAATGGGGACGTAATTTGTCACTTCCAGCGAATTCCCATTCAAGAAGTGATGAAGTTTGACTCTCAATACATCAAAGAAATTCAAAAAATACGCACGGCTGGCAGTACCTGCATATCCCAGTCGATGCAACTCGCTAAATCTCTGGTGAAAGCAGGAGAAGTGACAGCGATTAATTTGCACACAGACGGCTATGCCAATGACCCCAGTCCCAATTCCGAAGCTGCAAAATTAGGGGAAATTTGCGAAGAACTCAAAGAGATGGATGTGTTTGCCAACACGATATCCTATGCCTCTGCTGACTTCAAACTGCTCTCCAAAATCGCCAACACATTATCGGGAAATTGCATCCGCGCTGGCGAAGTCAAAATGGTTTATGATGCTCTTTACGACAGCACCAAACTGTTAGGGAGTTCCGTTGCACCTGCGCTGGAAGAACCGTTAATCAAGGAATATGATTATCAAGTTTTTGTTTCCAAAAGCGGCAAGAAAATCAACGGTTCATCGAGCACGCTGAAAATCTGCGGGCTGAAAGCAGACGATCGCGGACTGTTTTACAAATATCAGAAAGTCGCGAAAGATGAGTATGACAAACTAGATGTTCCCGTTGCTCAAACTGATGAGTCGGTGTTGGCTTTTGCGAAAGCTAACCTCGCTGACGGTAATTTAAATACGGCTAAGTATGCGCTGGCGAGCACCTTCGACGCTACTTTGACGGAAAAACACGCTAAAGCTTTGACAAATGCCCAAATAGCCGAGTTTACGGAAGATTTGGAACAGGCTGTTTTTGCGCCTGATGTGTTGCAAAATCATGAAATTGGCGATCGGGTAAAAGTCAGCGATAAAATTTCCCTGCTGGAGTTAATCAAGATATTGGAGGAAAACAGCAACACCATCATCATCAACTTGAAACACTTGCAAGAAAATTATCAGCGAAAAGGTTTGAAGCGAATTGAGGGAAAGCGAGACGAAAACGGCAACCTTGTCAAGCCTTGGCTGAAAACTGAATTCTTAGACGGTGGCGAATACGTGCAAATGGGTTCATTTGCCATCAATCAAAATACCGCTACCATCAATATGCTGATTACCCGAAAAGCTAAGCTGGTAAAAGTTGAGGATGAAACTTTAATCGCAGAAGTGGCGGGAATTCTAGTTACAGACCTCAATACTTTCAACAATTATACCGTTGTCAGCGACGGCGAAGTTAATATTAAATCGCTGCGAACCAAAATCAGCAGCAAACCAGTGTTTGATTTGCTCAACAAATGCGGTGTCCTTGAAAAAGACGGTTCGCCCGTGCAAGAATTTGACTTCCGTTCAGAGTACGATATAAAGTTAGAAACTTTGCCACTCGTGCCTTTTGACGGGCGTTACGGCAGCCTTGACGGAGTGTTTGAGGAACTCGCAGAAATCAAAATTCTCTCCAGCATTCTCTCGGCTCATTTGAAGGAGGAATCCGAGGCTTACACTGCGGAACAATTGGAAGAATTGAAACAGCATTATCTGTCAAAAAGCCTTTACATCAACTTTCCGACGACGACGGAATACACAGATTTAAAAAGTGCGATCGCCAACGGTTCAGTAGATTCGCGAGTCAGCTACAAAATCGACATCGGCAGCAAAAACATCCTCAACTTCGGCAAATTGCACTCTGCTAACAAATTTCTCGATCGCCTTTATGAAGTTTACCACAAAAACACGGGCGAAAAGCTAGCAAAACCGACATTTGACATCACCTTAGATGAGCCTGTTGTCTTCGGACACAAAACGCTGTCATCCCGAACCAAAATCACCAAAGTTGACGACTTGATGAAACTGATTTTCGATGAGTTTCTGGGGTTGGAGGATAACGGAATTGTTAGCGCTACTTTAGCCAAAGTGGGTGCAGATAGTTTGCTGCGCCTTTTGCAAGCGAAATGGCAGGGAGAAGATGTCAAGCGAGAGGAGTTTGTCGCTGCTTTAGCTAATGCGAATGAGCGACTGGAAGCTTATGCTGAAAAAGTGTACAGAGAAAAAGTTTCACCGCTGGTTTTCTATATCGGTTCTACCGGACTTATCCCGGATGAAATGGAGGCAAAAGCGGCGACTGCTGAGGAAATTAATTCTGAATACGGCAACTTGCAATTTTCTAAAGATGAGCAAGAGGGGATGTTTTTTGAAGTGGGAGACTGCATCATTAGCGTGTATGCTAAGAATGAGTATTTCACAGTAGGGAAGTAGGAATTAGGGAGCGTGGGCATTATTTGCCCACCTTGCTCAAATATGGCGCATTGAAATTAACCGCAAAGGCGCAGCAGTGGCGACTAGGAAATAGGTAGATGGAACCAGTGTTAGGTTGCCAAGACGAAAGGAGCGGAATCGTTGGGGTTTGTAACTTTCCTTTGGTGTTGCTGTTGCGAAAGTTTATCCTATGGTAGGATAGAGAACAACGCTCTCTAAAAAATCTAGTAGCCAAATTCTCTGCAATTAGGTTACAATGATATTACGCGAATTCTCAGACGGAGGGCAAACCAATGACACAAACATTATCAATGTCTGTTCTCTATCAAAAACTCTCGCAGCTCGGTTTCTCAAAACCTTTCGTTAAAGAAAAAGGTTTGCCCAGTTGGTGGAATGAAGAACTAGACAATAAACCCGTCGCCGTCCTAGAGGGTGCTGGTCATATTGCCCAACGTCTGCACCTAGACCTCAAGAGTCTTTTAGCCGAGAATCAAAAGCCTCAGTTTAAGCCCTTACCCCAAACCAAGTTCAAGTACCATCAACAGGATCAAGCAGACGTACCTGATGTTGCCCATCAACTTGCCTCACGGGTTGCGGAAGTCGTAGCTGATACTATAAAGCTCGAATTTCAGCCCATCCCATCCGACCCTCATCAAGTTCGTTCAGAGATAGTTGCCAAACATCCTCAAGTCACTTTAGACAGCTTGCTCGATTACTGTTGGGAACATGGTATTGCTGTTGTCTATTTTAAGGATTACCCTCAAAATACCCGCAAGATTACAGGTATGATCCAATGGCAATGTGATTATCCCGTGATTGTTTTGAGTAGTAGTCATACTAACCCAGCATGGTTAGCTTTTCATCTTGCCCATGAAATGGGTCATCTTGCCCTTGGTCATATTAAAGAAGGTATTTTGATTGATGATATTAAGCAAGACTCTGATGATCGAGAAGAAAGAGATAGCAATCAGTTTGCAGTGACACTGCTAGTCAATAGTTTTGATAACTCCCTCGGAAATAAAAAATTTAACAATGCAGAAGACCTAAAGAATAAAATTATTCAACTTCTTAAAAGTGACTCAACTATTGATCCATGTGCATTAGCTTTAAATTATAGCTGGTATAATAAAGATTTTAAATTGTCTATGCGATGTGTAAAGTTAATCCATCCTGGTAAAGAAGGGGACAAGACTATTAACAAATTTTTAGAGAAGCATCTAAATTGGGAGGAATTAAGTGACGATAAGGCTGATTACTTAGACCAAATTTTAGGAGAATAGCTTTGTCTGCTTGTATCTATTGCATTGATAATGACATCATCAAAAAGCTTGCTACATTCCAGCTATTCGATAAGACTCTTCAATTATTTGATGCTAGTTATGACCAAGTTAATATCCTAGAGACAGCA
The DNA here is from genome assembly GCF_036700565.1 of Microcoleus pseudofavosus SVA1_A4. Taxonomy (NCBI): domain Bacteria; kingdom Bacillati; phylum Cyanobacteriota; class Cyanophyceae; order Oscillatoriales; family Microcoleaceae; genus Microcoleus; species Microcoleus pseudofavosus. The sequence goes on along the minus strand of NZ_JAUBPE010000011.1, from coordinate 8,659 downwards.
AAACATAAATTTGAAAGCGATTGGGAAAAATTTAAAAGAGGTAGAAGTCGAAAAACAGAAGATCCTTTTATTAATTATGAACAAGTTCTTTACCTGACTAACACTTTGGCAAACATATGTCCAGCAGATGTTGTTGACCAAGAAATTTTTATCCAATTATCCCCTATTGAAAATATCGATCAAGGTGAAGCCATTCTCACAAGTCATGCTATACAAATTATCCAAAAAGATAAATCTGCTCAGATTTTTACTGGAGATAAAAGATTCATCAAAGCCTTAGCAAAAGTTAACTTACCTATCATTCAAGAATCTCTCAATCATAGATTATGGTGCTTAGAGCAACTTGTTCTCAGAAATATTGAAGCCGATGGCTTTGAGACTATTAGGGCTCTCATTGTTCCTGTTAGAGAATGTGATACAGCAATTAAGAGTGTTTTTGGTTCAGGGCTTCAATCAACACGTGAGAACTCCCTAGCTACTTTAAAAAATTATATTGAGGAGTGTCGGCAGGAGGCAGGTAATCTACTAAATCCTTACAAGTAGATTTAAGTGTGATACGCTTGCCTTAGTCCTGGCTTAAAACAGAATTTCCTCATCTTCATCTTCCACCGTCTTAAGGGCATCTTGAGGATGTCAAGTTGAACTCGCAATCTGCCTAGCAGCTTCTCGCAGCCGCTCCATATCGCGCATCGGTGGTATACCAAAGAGCCGCTTGTACTCTCGGTTGAAGTGCGAGGAATCGTCATAACCCACACGGTAAGCAGCACTGGTAGCGTCAAGGTTTTGCCCCAGCATCAGACGGCGAGCTTCCTGGAGCCGCAGTTGCTTCTGGAACTGCAAAGGACTCATGGCAGTGACAGACTTGAAGTGATGGTGGAAGCTCGATACACTCATTCCAAGCTCTCGTGCGATGCTTTCAATCCGCAGCGGCTGGTTAAAGTCTTTACGAAGTCGATCGACTGCTCTAGCAATTTGGTGGGTAGAGCCACCCAGAACTGCAATATGACGCAGCCGACCACCTTGCTCTCCCATCAGGAGTCGGTAAATGATTTCCCGCTTAATCAGCGGTGCCAGAACATTTGCTTCAGCAGGGGAATCTAGAAGCCTGACGAGCCTCACCACAGCGTCCAAAAGATTTGCATCCAACGGACTTACGTCAATCGCTTTCACATCAGCACCCCTTTGTGGTGAGGGCTCGCCCGCCTCAACCATGACTGAACCGACAAGTGTGGGGTCGAGATCGAGGCGAAGGCTAAGGTACGGTAGCGCCTTAGACGCTTCAAGAATTTGGCTGGCAATCGGCATTTCGATCGTAGCCAGCAAATAATGCATCGGGTCGTACTGATAGCGATCGCAGCCCAGAAGCACTTCTTTGCTGCCCTGAGCGATCGCACAAAAGGCAGGGATAGAGACACTGTGAACGCATTCCGAAGGTGAGGAGGAGCGGTTGAAGTGCAATCCTTTGAGCGGCTCAATCGTCCCATCATGACGAATCGCCCGTGCAATCCGCTCAGTTAGTTCGTCTCTGTGGGCTTGCGCTCTGTCTGCCTCGCGCTTTGCCTGCGGGTCGTTCATTAACTCCATATCGGGCTTTTCACTCGGTTTTGCAGCGTTCATTTCTAAGTTTGCAGAATTGTACAACAATCTTAGACGATCGTTCTATTGCTTGCCCTTGAGAATCCTTAGAATCAAGCTAAAGCAATGAAAAACGATTCCGGCGAATTGCAAGCGTCTGGATTTTTATACAAGAGAAAACTCAGGTTTGATTGGGCAAAAGACTCGCCGACTGACAACCAAAACGGCATCAAGGCGAACCTTGCTTCTTAAAAAATTCATCCCTATTGATAGAGCAGGCGCTAAGTGCTCCATCTCTACAATTGGAGTAGCCAAAGGAATTCAAACGATGAACATCAAACGAAGTGGCGCAAAGCCTTCTGCCAAGGAACCAGCCGAGTATTTTACCGGCACTGTCCAGGGCGTTCGATCGCAAAAGGGTTTGTTTGCTGCTTACACTGAATCGACAGGACAAAAATGAAACTGCTCACCGCAACGGTCATATCGCTTTCTCTGCTCGCTTAATGTCGCCCTTGATTCCACATTCTAGCCCTTTGGTGTAGTGCGGCTATATTATATTGATGTTACGTTGGGCTAATTTGAGGTGAACGCCTGATATAGATGTTAGCCAATGCTCGTGAAGGAGCGAATTTAAAATGACTAAATCTGTTAGTGAAGACTACCAAATCAGGACAATACTTAGCATAGCCGACAAAAATGGCTTCATTTTGGACGCAGACAACTTAAATATTAACAAATCCGGAATGGACTTCATAACTACGTTTGCTACTGCCAAAGAGGATAATACCAAATGGGTATTGCGATTTCCCAGAAGACTTGATGTTGTTGAGCGTATGTATTATGAAAGAGAAGTTCTTGAACTGGTTAAAAGCCAAGTCGATGTGAGCGTTCCCGTCTGGAAAATTGTTTCGGATGAACTCGTTGCCTATCCGCTATTAAAGGGAATTCCTGCCGGAACCATAGATCCAGATATCGGCGATTATGTATGGTACATCGATCCGAAGTCCCCGCCTGCTGTATACATTTCTTCGGTGGCAAAAACACTGGCGCAACTTCACAGAACACACATTGAGGTAGTGAAACAATTCAGTATCCGAGTTCAAACAGTCGATCGAGTGCGCCAATCTATGGCAGAGAATATGGAGAAGACCAGAGAACTGCTTGGTGTTTCTGATACACGCTGGGCACGTTGGCAGGACTGGATTGCCAATGATGCCTTGTGGCCTGGGCATTCGGCTTTGATTCACGGAGACTTTCACCCCGGTCATACGCTTGTGGACAAAGACGGAAATTTGATGGGACTAATCGATTGGACAGAAGCCGCAGTAAGCGATCCTGCCAAGGATTTCGTCTGTTTCTATGCCATCTTCGGTGAGCAAGTTCTCCAGGATGTGCTTGAGCATTACCAAACTGCTGGTGGGATCGTATGGTCTTATATGAAGGAACACATCATAGAACTTTGGAATGCTAATCCCGTGGAATACGCCTTATTCGCCTTGCTAACTGGAAAGGAAGAACATATAGCCGGGGCTCGATCCTCTTTAGCTTGGAGTGGATGATATTGGTTCAATACGGGTGGCCGCCGAGATACCTGCAAATTGGGACAGGTTGTAAATAAATATTGCAGAGAAGCGCCTTCAGTGGGTGCAGACCGTTAGAAGAGTCAGCGCGAAAAACAAAGACTTGTCCAGGGATTGTTTGAGAATTTTGCAAGGAGAATCATGGACGATAATCAAGAACAGAACGATTTGAGTAGGGACGAAGAAACACTGCTCGACGAACTCGGTATTGTCGGTGCTGCTCGCCGCAAATTCTTGGGGCAAAGTATGGCTGCTGCACTCGGCACCTTCGCCTTCCACCTGCTGGCTAAAGAGGAGGCCTTTGCCACGCTCGCCGCTGCGCCCGACGCCGTGTTCGCCCCGACCCCTGGGGCTGAAAACGCCGTTAAGGTTCTTTTGAAAATCAACGGCTCGACTCAACGTCTGGAAGTGGATTCGCGCACGGCGCTGCTCGACACCCTGCGCGAAAGACTTGGATTGACCGGCACCAAAAAAGGATGCGATCAAGGACAGTGCGGCGCTTGTACCGTGATCGTTGACGGGCGCCGCGTGCTTTCTTGTCTGACACTTGCCGCTAGCTGCGAGGGGAAAGAGGTGACGACCATCGAAGGGCTCGCTGACGGCGACAATCTTCATCCGATGCAGGCGGCGTTCATCAAACACGACGGCTTCCAGTGCGGCTACTGCACGCCGGGGCAGATATGTTCGGCGGTGGCGCTGCTGCAGGAAGCCAAAAACGGCGACGCTAGTCACGTCACTAACAATTTGCGGACGATCGCCCAAAATTTAAAACTCTCTGATGAAGAAATCAGAGAACGCATGAGCGGCAACATTTGCCGTTGCGGCGCGTATCCGGGAATCGTTGCGGCAATCAGAGAAGTTCATTCCGGGCGCGAAACAGCCCAGGCCTGGCATTTCGCAACTGATGAAGAAATTGCCGTGGCCTTAAATCAGGAGGGCAAAGCCGATGAAATCGTTTAAATATTCCAGCGCAACCGACGCAGCAAGCGCCGTTCGCACTGTTTCCGCTAATCAAACAGCAAAGTTTCTCGCAGGCGGGACAAATTTGGTTGATTTGATGAAAGAATACGTCGAGCGTCCCAGCGAACTTGTTGACATCTCAGGTTTGAATCTGGCGGAAATTCGATCGACCTCGAACGGAATTTCTATTGGCGCGTTAGCCAAAAATACCGACACGGCTAACCATCCGCTCGTCCGGCAAAATTACCCGCTTCTGTCAATGGCGATTTTAGCCGGTGCCTCCGCGCAGCTTCGCAATATGGCGACCAACGGGGGAAATTTAATGCAGCGCACCCGTTGCCAGTATTTTTACGACATCGCTATGCCGTGCAACAAACGCGATCCCGGCAGCGGATGCGGAGCGCTTCAGGGACTCAATCGCATTCATGCCATTTTTGGCTACAGCGATCGATGCGTGGCGACTTACCCTGGCGATATGGCGAATGCGCTTTATGCGCTTGATGCAGTAGTGAGGATTCGCGGCACGAACGGGCAAGAACGCACAATCTCGATCCAAGATTTCCATCGCTTGCCGGGCAACACGCCTGAAAAAGATCACAATCTTCAGCATGGGGAATTGATCGTTGGCATGGAAATGCCGAAGAATAACTTCGCTAACAAGTCTTATTACCTAAAAGTTCGCGATCGCGCTTCCTATGCTTTCGCACTGCTTGCCGTGGCTGCAGCTTTAGAAACAAGCGGCAACACCATCAAACAGGCACGCGTTGTTTTGGGAGGCGTCGCGCATAAACCTTGGCGTTCACCCGAAGCCGAAAGAGTTTTGATCGGCAAACCTGCAACGGAAGAAACTTTTCAGGCTGCTGCCGAAGCGGCTCTGAAAGATGCGAAACCGCTCGAACATAACGGTTATAAAGTCGAACTCGGAAAACGTGCCATTGTTCTGGCTTTGCAGCGAGCGATGACTGGCGGTGCGGTGTAATTAGGGAGGATAAACGAAATGGCAAGATACATCGGAAAAGAAATGAGCCGCGTGGACGGCGTTGCAAAAGTTACCGGCAAGGCTAAATACGCTGCGGAATTCAAGGTTCCCAATCTCGCCTACGGTTTTATCGTGACGAGCACGATCGCCAAAGGCACGATCAGATCGATCGATACGGCGGAAGCGAGCCGTGCGCCGGGAGTGATTAACATCCTCACCCACGAAAATTACCCGAAGCCGGCGGCGCAGGCAGCTCCGGAACTCAAGCCGGAGATCAACAGAGATGAGCCTGATAAATCGTTTCGCGCCCTGCAATCGAATCAGATTTTCTTCAACATGCAGCCGATCGCGCTCGTGCTGGCTGAGACATTCGAGCAGGCGCGCAATGCCGCGCGCCTCGTAAAGGCGACTTACAACGAAGAAAAGCCGATGACAGATCTGGAGAGTTCGTTGGACAAGGCTTTTCTTCCAACTCCCGAAAGCGCCGTAAAACCGCGAGGCAATCCTGTCGAAGCTTTAAAATCTGCGCCCGTGAAAATCGAAGCCGAATATACGATTCCGATCGAGCATCACAACCCGATGGAGCCGCACGCCGCGATCGCTTTCTGGGAAAACGATAAGCTGACGATCTTCGATAAAACCCAGGGTGTTTATGTGGTTCGCGAGCATTTGGCGACGAGCTTTAACATTCCCGCAGAAAACGTTCACGTGATTTCCCCGTTCGTCGGCGGAGCGTTCGGTGCTTCTCTGAGACCGAATTATTATCCGGCGCTGACGGCAATGGCGGCGCGCGTTATCAAGCGTCCCGTGAAGGTGGTTTATACCAGGCAGCAAATGTTTACCGGACACGGGTATCGTTCGCACACCTGGCAGAAAGTTTCGCTCGGGGCCGAAAGAAACGGCAAGTTGACGGCGATCGTTCATGACTCCAGGAATAACTCGTCAACTTTCCAAGAATGGGTGGAAAATACGACGACTTTTTCGCGCCCGCTTTATGCTTGCCCTAACGTAGATACAAAGCAGCAAATCGTTAGAACCGACTTGGCGAGTCCTACCTCGATGCGTGCTCCGGGCGCTGTTTCGGGAATGTTTGCGATCGAATCCGCGATGGACGAACTGGCTTACGCGCTGAAAATCGACCCGCTCGAATTAAGGCTGATAAATTTCACCGATGTCGATCAAGATAGCGGGAAACCCTACTCAAGCAAGGCTTTGCGCGAGTGTTACCGACTCGGCGCCGAAAAGTTCGGCTGGAAAAATCGCAATTCTGAGCCGCGTTCCATGCGGGATGGACGGCTTCTGGTCGGTTGGGGAATGGCGACTGGAGTTTGGGGCGCGTTTCAGCGACCTGCATCGGCGAAAATTACCTTGAAGTCTGACGGCACCGCGCACGTCGCGAGCGCCACGGCGGACATCGGGCCGGGAACGTACACGGTAATGACTTCGATCGCCGCCGAATACCTCGGTTTGTCCGCCGAAAAGGTCAAGTTTGAACTCGGGGACACTAATTTTCCGCCCGCTCCGGTGCAGGGTGGTTCATTTACCACAGCGAGCGTCGGCTCGGCGATTTATGAATCGGCACAAAACATCAGACGGAAACTGCTAGAGTTGGCTAATAAAGATGCGGATTCGCCTTTTTTGACGGCGAAAATCGAAGATGTCGAGATGCTTGACGGAAAGCTGCAAATCAAAGATGATTCGTCGCGATCGATAAATATTTCTGAGTTAATGCGGCGGAACAATCTGACCGAGCTTGTTGACATCCACGAAGCCAAACCCTCGCCGGAAAGAGAAAAATACGCCACCGGCGCGCATGGCGCACAATTCGTGGAAGTCAAAGTTGACCCGGATGTCGGGACTGTCCAGGTCACGCGCGCAATTGAAGTGACCGCCTGCGGCAAGATCATGAATCCGAAAACTTCGCACAGCCAGGAAATCGGCGGCGTTGTGTGGGGCATTGGTATGGCGCTGCAAGAGGCCACTGAAATCGACCACCGTTACGGGCGGATCATGAATCCGAATTTGCAGCACTATCACGTGCCGGTTAATGCCGATATCTTGGAGATCGAAACGATATTCGTTGAGGAGGACGATAAAATCGTCAACCCGCTCGGTGTCAAGGGCATGGGCGAACTCGGCATGGTCGGCATCCCGGCGGCGATCGCCAACGCTGTTTTTCATGCCACCGGCAAACGCATCAGGGACCTGCCGATTACCCCGGACAAGCTGCTGTGAGTGAGGTCATTGGATGAATGATATCGATTCCGGTTGCACCGTCAGTCAACAATAATTCCGGCGCAGCCGAAATTGATATGAGATACAAAAATTTTTAGGCTGACCAATGAAAGAAATACACGATATTATGGCTGCTTTAGAGCAAGTAAAAGACACCACGAAAAAGGTAGCCTTGGCAACTTTAGTTAAAGTGGAAGGTTCAACTTATCGCCGTCCTGGTGCGCGAATGTTGATGAGTGCAGATGGCTTGATAGTAGGTGCAATTAGCGGTGGCTGTTTGGAAAGTGATGTATTTGAGAAAGCACAGCAGGTAATGAACACTGGTAGTCCTTGTGTGGTTAAGTATGACTCCACCTCCGAGGAAGATTTAATTTGGGGATTGGGGCTTGGCTGTCAAGGCATTGCTTATGTTTTGATTGAATCGTTGCCAGTAAACGAGCCAAACCAAATTAGTTTTGTCCACAAATGCCTTGATGCTCGGTTTGAGAGTGCTATTGCAACTGTATTTAATATAGAGGGTGAAAGCAAATCTCAAATAGGCGATCGCTTGCTACTAAATTCAGATATCATCAACCACATCAGCGATGAGGAATTAGCAGTAGCGGTTTTAAGGGATACACAAGCAGCACTTCAACACAAAACCTCGGTAGGGAAACAATATCAGTTAATAGGCGGGAAAGTTGAAGTTTTTATTCAAGTCATTGGGCCGCCACTGTCGCTGGTAATTTTGGGTGCTGGGTATGACGTTCTTCCCGTTGTTCGCTTTGGCAAACAGTTAGGATGGCATATTACTGTAGTTGATAACCGCCAACGGGAAGCAAGCCGAAAGCGTTTTCAAGAAGCAGATCGAGTTAAATTTTGTTCTCCTGATGATGTATTAAAAAAAATCGAGATAGATGAGCGTACTGTTGCTGTAGTTATGACTCATAATTATTTAGACGACCTGGAATTGCTGAGAGTGTTATTGCCTTCTGGCTTAAAATACTTAGGTGTACTTGGCCCTAAGAAAAGGACAGCCCGATTATTGCAAGAACTACAACAAGAAGGAGTTATCCCGACTCCACAACAGCAACAAAATTTATATAGTCCGGTGGGACTCGACATTGGGGCAGATAATTCCGAAGAGATTGCTCTGGCGATTATCGCCGAAATTCAAGCAGTAACAGCAAAGCATCAAGGCGGTTTTTTAAGAAATCGCACTGTACCAATTCACGATTCAATCAATAGTCAACAATCAAAAAATTAATGACTAATATAGCGGTTCTCAAGAAAGTGAGGTATGCCCAATGCCCAATGCCCAATGCCCAATGCCCAATGCCCAATGCCCAAT